>JBJFGC010000183.1:0-3640 GCA_051892315.1 Eubacteriales bacterium | reverse complement strand
ATTCGTTCTTTACCAGCTCGTGAACCTTGTAGTAAGCGGTAATGAACTTCTGCAGGTCATCGGGACGGTTTTCGATGAATGCGTCCGTAGCAATGATGGTTCCGGTATAGTAATCGGGGATGTAGTCCCACGCACGTCCAAGTACGTGACCGATGCCCTCGGCCTCAGCCAGCGATGCGTAAGGATTGTGAATGATAGTAGCGTCCACTTCGCCCGAAGTGAGAGTAGCGTATGCTGCCTGATAGGAGCTGTTGGCAATCAGCGTCACTTCGCTCTCGTCAATCCCTTCCGACTCCAGCATCTTCAGAACGGAAAGTCTCATACCGCCGGTCGTTGCGCACGTACCGATGGTTTTTCCTCTCAGATCAGCCATGGTTGCAACCTCGTTGTTGGCAATGAGCCAGTAGCAGCCCGAATAGCGCCACATGTTGCCCACCAGCTTGGCAGGAACGCCGTTGTAAATCCCAGGAATGTAGGTGCTGGGGTCGCCGTCAGCCACGTCAATTTCATTCCGCGAGAGCATGGACAACGTATTGGCGCCGCCGGAACTCTGCACGTTCTCAAACTTGATCCCTTCAGCCTCGTAAAGTCCCTTTTCTATGGCGAAATTGTTCACCGCACCGGTCATACCCGTTGCAAAGCAGGAACGAATGACAATATAGTCCCCGTCTTCTCCGCTGCTTTCGGTTTTTGAACCGCAGGCGGTCAGGGAAATCATGGTCAGCCCGGCAGCAATCGCCAGAAGCAAGGATGCGATTTTTCTGGTCTTTTTCATAGGAATGTACCTCTCTTTCAATTTCAAACTCTTCTCCATTTATGGCAGAAGATGTATTCGATTCCGGCGATGATTCTTACGAACAGCACCGAGATCAGCGTAATCAGTATAATGATGAAGAACACCTTCGCGGTCGCCAAGTTGTTCTGCGCCTGACTGAGCAGGAAGCCCAGTCCTTCTCTTGCGGACTGCATTTCCGCAAAAACCACACCGGTGAGCGCCGTTGCCGCCGACAGCCGCAGGCCATTGAAAATCGACGGAAGCGCTGCCGGGATCATGACCCGGAACACAAGCTGCGCCCGCGACGCTTCAAACACAGCGGCCACCTTCTTATATTCGACTCTGCACTGCTTGGCGCCGGTCACGGTATTGTACAAAATGGTAAATACACCGAACAGGAAAATCAAAACCACCTTGGATTTGAAGCCGATGCCGAACCAGAGAATCAGCAGCGGCAGAATCGCCGTCTTCGGAACCGCCATGATGGCCGAGCAGAAAACGCTCATGTACTGCTCCAGCTTCGGGAACAGAACCCACAGAAAGCCCAGTACAATACCGACCGCGGCGGCAAAGAAGTAACCGGTGAAGACCTCTTTCAGCGTCACCAACAGATGCGGGAACAGCGTACCGTCCGTCACCAGTCCAATCCCGCTTTTTACAATATCCGTCGGTGCGGCAAGGAACACCTTGCTGATTTTCCCGCCCATGACGGCAAACTGCATTGCCAGCAGGAGTGCGGCCACCGTCAGAATCTGCAGCACATGAATGAGCGTGAATTTTCTCTTCTGTACGCCTGCATTCTTCGGTGCTTCCTTCTTCGGTGCTTCATTCTTCTTTTGTGCCATAGGTAAATTTGCCCTCCTTCACCGCATCGCTCTCGAAATAAACACGTTCGCAGCTTTCCCCTTCAACGATGACATTCTGCGTAATCCGATGTGAAAGATGGCGAGAGAAATTCTCAATGGTGGTCGTATCAATCACGTCGCAGTAAAACGTTGCAAATTCCCGGAACCACGGGTAACGTTCCACGTAGTCCCGCCAGATTTCAGCGTAAGGACAGTGATCCCTGCCCCACTCGCGAATCCAGCCGCAGAACGGCAGGTCGGACACCTTGCGGAAGCTCTCTTTGCTTGTGGTGTCCAATCCGGCGGCCTCCGCTTTCGCGCGAAGAACGTCCGAACGATCGACACCCTGCTCAAAGATGGTTTTCTGTACCAGTTCCTTGGCACGTTCAGCGCCAAAGGTCTCATACAGCGTCTTCACAAAGTGGAAGTAAAGCATAGCAAACTGTCTGGCTTCCAGACGAATCTGATCGACCATAAGCGCACGATCGACCGTTCCTTCGATTTTGTAATTTTCTTTTCCCATGATTATCCCTCCTCCACGGAACGGAATTTGTCAAGAAAGGCGATGTATTCTTCCTTGTTTGGAAAGACCGGTTTGTACGCATCCTTTACCCGTTTGCCCAGTGCCGCGCCGTCTTTCAGGAGCCGGTACGCGCTGAGGGCAAACAGCTTTGCGGTCAGCAGGTACGCCGTGTCCTCATCCTCCACCTGGAAGGAGGTCTGGTGCAGTCCGCCCGACACACCGCCGGTATGGAAAGTAAGCACCGGAAGAAGATGCTGAACGTCCCCTACGTCCGTGGAACCCGCGCCGTGTGCGGACGGATCGGTGATTTTCGGCTGCTCCCCTGCCGCCTCGGCGATGATTTCCACCAGTTCCTCAGGAAAGCTCTGCGGCAGAGAGGGGAGGTACCCGGGAGCGGTTTCAATGCGGTAGCCGGCACCCAACGCCAGGGCGCCCGCCTTGAACGAACGGTCGGTCTTGACGGATGCGTCGCTGAACGCCTCCAGGGTTTTCCCGCGAACCAGAGCCTCAATGACGGCCTCTTCGGGAATGACGTTGACGAGGTCGCCGCCGCGGGTGAGAATCGGATGGACCCGAACGCTGTCTTCATCCCGGAAGGTCTTGTTGTTGAAGGCCAGCGCCTGCAAACCGAGCGACGCAGCGTCCAGCGCATTGATTCCCTCGTGGGGGGCGCCAGCCGCATGAGCGGCTTTGCCTTTTATTTTGATAACCTTGGCTACAAAGCCGTTGCTGCTTCCGTTGCCGACGCTCAGTCCCGCCGGGGAAATGTGATGGGCCAGCGCCGCGTCCACATCATCGAACGCGCCTTCGCGGATCAGCTCGCACTTTCCTCCGCCGTAGGCGATTTTACCGGAGGCAATCAGAGAATTCTTGAATTCGGCCTCTCCGTATTCCTCGGCCGGTGCGGCAAGGAAAATCACCTGACCGTCCAGTTCCTTCGCAACTTCTTGATCCGACAGAGCCAGCAGCGCCCCCACGACGCCTGCCAGCTGTGCGTGATGCCCGCAGCAGTGTGCACCGCCGGTTTCGGGATTGGCATACGGATACGCAGGAATTTTCAATGCGTCCAGTTCTCCGATCAGCGCGAGAGAATAATTTTCTTTTTTGTCTTCGTTCAGGTAACCCTTGACACCGGTGATGGCCAGACCGTCCTCTACCCGATTCAGGTGTGCCTTCAGGACGTCCTTGAATTTTTCGCTGGTGCGAAATTCCTTATAGCCAAGCTCGGCATGATAAAAGATATCCCGTGCGAACGAAAGAATGAAATCGCGGTTCTGTTCGACCAAATCTATGATTCGCTGTTCTGTTTTGTTCATTTTTTCTTTTGCCTCCGATAGGTTCTCTCCGAATGGATTGGTTGTATTATAGCATGGTTTTGGGGCGTTGTCCAATATCCTATAGGTATAGTAAGTTATAGGTAAAACCTATATTTCGCTGATATTTCTCCGAAATCCGCCGTCCTTTTTGGCCTTTTTCTTCCCTTTCCTTGTAACTTCG
>JBJFGC010000182.1:0-15079 GCA_051892315.1 Eubacteriales bacterium | reverse complement strand
AGCAGAAATTCATCACCGCGCGTACCAAAATGACCATCGCCTCGTCCTCTTTTTTTCCGGGGGCCGCCGCGATGGAACGGATAACTGCGCCTTCCGGTGCGAACGTAAACTGACACAGTCCGAGTACGGCTGCGTCCGCTTCCGCATTTGCGTCGGGGGAGTCCGTGTCGGGCAGATCAATGGCAAAAAAAGCATAGGTATTTTCGTAATAAGCGACACCCAGAGCGGCGGCAAGCTTTGCCTGTATTTCTCTGGAACGGAGGGGCTGTACTTTGAACATAAGAACCTCGCAGATAAGAAAAATCAGAACGATTGGAGATAGGAAAGCTCCTCGTCGGTCAAGGGACGCCACTTTCCGACGGGAAGGTCGCCCAACCGGATGTCTCCGAGGGCAACACGTGTCAACCTGGCGAGCCGGTAGCCGTGATGGGCGCAGATTTTGCGGATCTCGCGGTTCCGTCCTTCGTGCAGCGTGAACTCCACGACGGTGCCGTCCGCTGCTCCGACCTTCTGATAGCTCAGGCAGCGCACCTCAAACGGGCGCAGCCGGTAGCCGTCCAGCACAAACGGCTGTCCAAGTTCTTCGATGGCACGATCGTCAAGATGGGATGGGATGACACCGACATAGGTTTTGGAAAGATTGTGCGACGGGTGCGTGATTTTATTGGTCAGTTCGCCGTCGTTGGTGCAGAGGAGAAGACCGTCCGAATACTGATCCAGTCTTCCGACCGGATACAGACGGACACCGACGCCGGAAAGAAGGTCGGCTACGGTAGGACGTCCCTTTTCGTCGGAAAGCGTCGTTACATAACCGGCCGGTTTGTTGAGCAGAAGATACGTAAAACGGCGTTTTTCGCCGTCGGGGAGAAGGATGCGCCGCCCGTTCCACACGACCTCGTCGGTGTCCGGGGCGACTTTGGTTCCAAGCGCTGCGGGGAGACCGTTCACCGACACGTGACCGGCGGAAATTTCCGTTTCCGCCGCGCGCCGGGACATTACCCCGCATTCGCTCAGGTATTTTTGAAGTCGAATTTTCTCCATATGTGTCAACAGAACTGTTTATTCAGTGAAATAGATCAAGAATTTTCCGGCCGGGCGAACGGGTATCTTCTGCTTCGGCGACCGAAGTCTGCGCGTACAGCGGCACTTCGCCGATGGGCTGTCCGTCTGCGTAAAACACGACCCGTCCAAGAACGTCACCCTCATCGATGGGGGGAAGAAAGACGTGCGGCGCTTCGACCACATGAGTGACCTCGGTCCCGTTTTTCAGACAGAGGGAAAGCCCGTCCTTGTTGGCGAGAACAAGCGCGCCGTCCGCCGCACCGGAACAGGGCAGCTCCATGGTGTATTCCCCGGGCTTTGCCAGACATTCGAGGTGATAGCTTGCGAAGCCGAGCTCATGCAGCATGGTATGGTCGCGCCAGTCGTCGGGCGCGTTCAGGGTTACGGCAATCACGCGCACCCCGTCCCGCTCTGCGGCGGAAACGAGACAGCGGCCGCTGTGCTTCGTGAAGCCCGTCTTGACGCCGATGACGTCGTCCGAAATCCTCAGCAGCTTGTTGTGATTGAGCAGAACACGGATGCCCTCCTCGCCGCGCAGGGGAATCTGGTGCCGGTATGTGGAAACGATTTTCCGGAATTCCGCGTTTTGGAGCGCATAAGCCGTAAGCTTGGCGAGGTCGTACGCCGTGGTGTAATGTTCTTCATCATCCAAACCATGCGGATTGGTGAAGTGGGACTCGGTCAGACCGATTTCTGCGGCCGTTTGGTTCATCAGCGCCGCGAATTCCTCAATGCCCCCCGCGATTTCATACGCGATGGCCGCTGCGGCGTCGTTTGCGCTTTCCAGCATGAGAGCATAGAGAAGGTCCTCGAGGGTCAGCGTTTCACCCGCCGTCAGATAGATGCTGGAGCCTTCCACACCGCACGCACCGTTTGCAACGTGAACGGTTTTGGAAAGATCGCCATGCTCCAGCGCGACGAGCGCGGTCATGATTTTGGTGGTGCTTGCCATCGGGAGTTTTTCATGCGGATTTTTTTCAAAAATCGTTTCGCCGCTCGAGGCTTCGATCAGAATCGCCGCCTGTGCCGATACGTCTCCCGAAACTGCTTCCTCTGCCGCGGCAAAAACGCCGCACAGGGGAAGGAGAGCGAGAAAAACCGCAGCAAACGAACGTAGAGTTTTCATAACAGCTTCCTTTGCAATGGATGAAAAAATCACACGTGTAGTATGAATCACCGAAAGCTGCTTTATTCCTGCCAATGGCCGGAGAAAAAACCGGATTTTGATGGATCAAATGTTGTTTTCTTCGTTTTTCTTTGTGAGAACGCCCTTGATGCGGTCAATAAGGTCGGGGGAACGTTCCAGAAAACCGACAATCTGGGAGATGGTGTCGGTCGGTGCGGCAGAGGAAGCGGCCGGCGCGTTGACGTTGAGAAGGTTGACGTTCCCATCCGCAGAAACGACCAGAAAAGCGACCGGCGTCATGGTAATGCCCGTTCCGCCGCCGCCCCCGAAATTGTTGTAAACCGGCTTGCCGTTCGAGACTGGCGTGTCTTTTTTGGGATAGTCCACGCCGCCGGAGGCGTAGCCAACCGAAATTTTGGAAATCGGAATAATGCAGGTTCCGCTGGCGGTTTCAATGGGATCGCCGATGATGGTGTTGGCGTCCAGCATGGAACGGATGGATTCAAGAGACGTCTTGGTGATGTCCCCGAGTTTGTTGGTATTGTTGTCAGCCATAAGCTCCTCCGATAATCGTTGATGTATAGTTCAGGGGAAGAGGGACCTTTTCAAAAAGTCCGTTCCGCTTCATTTCTTTTTCAGTTTGCCTTGGATCATCCAGACCAGCGTGTGAAGGGCGACCCGGACGAGGGAAAAGAGACGCAGGCGCAGGCGGATGTCCAGACGGTATACGGTTTTTTCAGCGAGAAAGTCCGCGCGGACCGCGACAGCGTCGGGGCGCAGGGGCTTCATTGCCGTACCATTGTTCAGAAGTTCCAGCAAGTAACTGACAAGCTGGGCCAGAATGCCGTATTTTTTCGCGCAGTCCGCGGCGTCACGTCCGGCAACGGTGATGTCCAGCATCCGCACCTCTGTATGGAGATACGAGGTGAAGCGCGGAAACTCGGCAAAAATAAAGCGCAGAAGGTCAAGAATGGACTCCAGTGTAAAGGACTTGACCTCTTCTCCGGCTGCTTCGGCGGCGGCTTCCGTCTTTGCGGTCTGACCGGTCTGACGCATGAGCGCGTGAGCGCGCTTTCTTTTTTCCAATCGTTCCGCCTTTTTGCGCGCGCGGATGCGATCCTTTTTCAGACGCTTCTGATGCTTCTCGTAGGTGAAATCCGCGAGACGGACGGGTTTACGCTTTTTCGCCGGAACGATGGTCCGAACAACTGGACCGAGACCCACGCGAACGATCAGCGCATTGGCTGATGCGTCGTTCAGCTGGAAGTCCAGCTTCAGACACAGGGAAAGAAGCAGCCCGACAAGCGCGAGAATGCCAAGCAGAAGGTATAGGAGAATGCGTAAAACGACCATGGGCGTCCCCCTCCTTTCGCGGGTGGATTAGACCTGACCCGTCGGGCTTTGGGCGTTTTGTGAATTCGCGGTGATTTCCACGGTTTCACCGGTGTCGCTTTTGAGCTTGACCGACGGCAGCTCCGCGAGGGAGGATATGCCAAAAACGCGCAGAAAATCCTCCGTGGTTCGGTACAACGCAGGGCGTCCCGGTGTGTCGAGACGTCCGCACGGTTCAATCATTTTTTTCTCTACAAGGGCGCCGATGGCATAGCCGGAGTCCACGCCGCGCACCGTATCCACAAAGGTACGTGTGACCGGCTGGTTGTAGGCAATGACCGCCAGCACTTCCAAAAGGGATTGGGAAAGATTCCCGCCCCGCCGGATACCGAGCGCCGTTTTGATTTCCTCGCCGTATTTTTCGCGGGTGCAGAGCTGGCAGGAGTCCGGAAAACGAACAAGCAGAATCCCGCGCGGAAACGGGCTGTCGTTGTTGTAAATGGAAGCGAATTTTTCCACCAGATCCCGGCAGTAGTCCGCGGAAATGCCGAGCACCTCGCCGAGCTTTTCATACGTCAGCGGATGGCCGGCGGCGAACAGACAGGCCTCGATGACGGCGAACTGCTCCTCCGTCGGATAAAGCTGTTCTTCCAGACGAATCTGACTGGTATGGTCCATGATTATGTTTCCTCCCATTCGAGGGAAGAAGCTCTGAGTTCCTCAAGGCTCGCGGCGAGCGTGATCGAGACGTGGTACGTTGTGTCGGTGACGCCGTCTTCGTTTTTTTTCGTTTCGTCCAAACGAATCTTTTGGGATTTCAGCAGCTCCAGAATTCCGATAAATTTGGCGATGAGGGTCGATTTGTCGTCCGTACCCGTAAAATAATCGTCCAGATAAAGCGGAGCGGGCGAACTGAGACGGTCGATGAGTCCGCCGATGATGATTTTCAGCGGAATCTGCGGCGCATTGACGATGTCCTCAAACTCTTTCCTGACTGCCCCGCCGTCCTTTTCCGCTTTTGTCTCTGTGAGAACGTGCGTGAGCGCGGCACGCAGCAGCTCCACGTGATGCGGCGCGACGTAAGTCCGGTCGGCGGAGACGTCGTCCTGCTCCTTCACCATGCGGGAGCCGTATTCCGCGAACAGAGCCGCCAGCTGCGTTGCAGCCAGCTTGGCCTTCTGGTATTCCACAAGGGCGTTGACGAGCGGAGTACGCGGATCCTCGGCGTTTTCCGGCGTGCGCGGAAGGAGCATCCGGCTTTTGATTAACATCAGTTCGCTGGCCATAGAGAGAAATTCACACGCCAGATCGATGCTCTGGTGGGCGGCCTCGCTGATGTAGGCCATATACTGCTCGCACAAAAGATCGATGGGGATGTCCTCAATGTTCATTTTGTGCCGGGTCACCAGCGAGAGGAGCAGTTCCAGCGGACCCTCAAAGCGTTCCAATTTGTACTGGATGGTTTCCATGAATGTTGTTTTTTATCCGAGAAAGGGGAGCAGCTCAACCAGAAACCGCATCCCATTTGAAATCAGGCTGACCATGTAGGACAAAGGACGGTTGAGCAGACCCAGCCAGAGCAGGAGCATCAGGCCCAGCTGAATGTACCGTTCGTACTGCATGATGCCGAAATAGTATTTCGAGGGCAGGAAAACGAGAAAAATCCGGGAGCCGTCCAGCGGCGGGACCGGGATGAGATTAAATAGCCCAAGCGAAAGGTTGAGAATGTGAAAATACGAAAACAGCGTCAGCGCGGCATACTGCAGGTTGTAGGAAAACTGCGAGGTCGCAGGATGCCGGAGAAAGACCGCGTACAGAATTTCCTGAATCAGCAGCCCGAGGAAGGCCAAAATAAAATTGGAAATCGGACCGGCTGCCGCGGTAAGCGCGGTGTCGCGGCGCGAGTGCTTGAAGTAACGCGTATTGATGGGGACCGGACGCGCCCAGCCGAAGTGAAAGAGAATCATGCAGAGAGTGCCGATGGGGTCGAGGTGCTTTAACGGGTTAAGCGTCAGACGGCCGAGGTTTTTGGCAGTCGGGTCCCCGAGACGGTACGCCATGTAGCCGTGGGAAACCTCGTGAACCGTCAGCGCAAAGAGAACGCAGGGAACTACAAACAGCAGTTCGACAAGTTTGTCAGTGATAAAACCAAGCAAGGTGAACCCCTTTCCGGTGAGTATAGATTTGGAAATTCGCTTGGGGAGGACGCTTTTTCAAAAAAGTTTCCGCCTGCTTCCGCTATTTTTCACAGATCAAGCGCAATCAGGTCTTCGTAGGTTTCGCGGCGGACGGCGACCTTGGCCTGTCCGCCGGAGATTTCAACGATCGGCGGGCGGGGAATACGGTTGTAGTTGGAGGCCATCGAGTGGTTGTAAGCGCCGGTGACAAGGACGGCAATCAGGTCGCCGCGCTCCGGCTTTGCGAGACGGATACCTTCTGCGAGGAGGTCGCCGCTTTCGCAGCAGCGTCCGGCCACGGTGCATTCAAAGTCCGCCGGTTGGTTTGCTTTGGAGGCATTAAGAATGGTATATGCGGACTGATACAGCGTGTAACGCGGATTGTCAGGCATACCGCCGTCGACGGAAACGTAGCTGCGGAAGCCGGTGACGGTTTTGACCGAGCCGCAGGTGTACAGGGTAGAACCTGCAGCCGCCACAATGGAGCGTCCCGGTTCCATGAGAATGGTCGGTTTGGTGAGGTGGTATTCTGCGCACATCCGGTCGATTTCGGCGCCGAGCGCACGGACGTTTTCGGTGTAGTCAATGGCGGGATCCGCTTCCGTATAGCGGACGCCGAAGCCGCCGCCGAGGTTGAGAAGATTTGCCGTGCAGCCATATTCGCCCCGGACTTTTGCGAGGAACGCGAGCATGATGTCCGCCGCTTCCGTAAACGGTTCGATGTCGAAAATCTGCGAGCCGACGTGACAGTGGAACCCGTCGACGCGGACGCTGCGGCAGGCCAGCGCGGCCTTCACGAATTCAAAGGCCTGACCGGTAAGAATCGCCATACCGAACTTGGAGTCGACGTTGCCGGTGCTGATTTTTTTGTGGGTGTGCGGGTCGATGCCGGGCGTAATCCGGAGCAGAACCGGCTGAACCGTCCCTTTTTCGGAAGCGATTTTTTCAAGCGCCGCCAGCTCGTCCATCCCATCCACGACGATGTGGCCAACCCCGAGGTCGATGGCGTAGGCAAGGTCCGCATCGGTCTTGTTGTTGCCGTGGAAGAACACGTTTTTCATTGGGAAACCGGCCGCGTGGACGGTGTGCAGCTCTCCGGGGGATACGCAGTCCGCCATCAGGCCTTCCTCCGCGATAATTTTGTAGATGCCGCGGTAGCAGAGCGCCTTTCCCGCATACACGGGGCAGGACGAGCCTCCGAAAAATTCCGCGAAGGCCTTTTTGTAGGTGCGGCACATGGTGCGGACCGCGTCGGTATCCAGAAAGTAGGCGGGCGTGCCGAATTCACGGGCGAGGTCAAGGGCGTCGAGACCACCGATGGTCAGGTGACCGGCTTCGTTTACGTCGTAGATGTTGTGTAAAATCATAGGTAACTCCAGTGTAAAGAAGTGAGAGATAAAAATCAGAGCTTGCAGAAGGAAAGAATCTGTCTCCACAAATCGTCGCGTCCGGCGCCTGTTTTGGCGGAATACAGAATCAGGGGGAGACCGGCGGTCTGCTCGTCGTCTGCTATCAGCGAGAGAAACCGGTTCCGTTCCGCAGCGTTGAGCTTGTCCGTTTTGGTTGCTACGAGAAGATGCGGCAGACCGGCTTCCCGCAGGTAGGCCAGCATACTGAGGTCATCCTCTGTGGGGCCGGTGCGGCTGTCGATCAGCTGACAGACAAGCTTTACGGCGTCAATGTTCCGGTTGTTTGTGAAATACCCGTCCGTCAATGCCGACCAGCGCTGCTTGTCCTCGAAGGTGCGGCGAGCATAGCCGTAGCCGGGAAGGTCGACCAGATACAGCTTTTTGTCAATATCGTAGAAATTCAGCGTGACCGTTTTTCCCGGTTCTCCGCTGACTCTGGCCAGATTTTTCCGTCCGAGCAGCGAATTGATGAGCGAGCTTTTCCCAACGTTGGAACGTCCGGAAAACGCGACCTGCGGCAGCCGGTCCGCCGGAAACTGCTTCGGCAATCCGGCCGAAATCTTCAAAGAAACATTTTGTAAATTTGGCTTCATAATTGTAAAATATCGTTTACAGAAACGTCAGTCCGTCCTTCTATCATTTTGTAAACCCATTCTCCGGTTATTCACCCAGGGGAAAGTTTTTGAAAAAGGGGGATGGGAAAACTTTGGCGTACAAACGTTTTCCCGAAGATCTTTCCTTTCTCAAACGGTCCCGTAAATCCGGTCGGCGGGCGGAGTCGGGAGAACGTCCGTGTGGGGAAGGGAGGAGGGGACTTCGCGGATGGCGTCTTCGGACGGCTTTTCCTCATGAACGAGGGCTTCGCGCAGAACGTCGTCGAGGGTATCACAGGGGACAAAGGTCACTTCCGCAGCGACGGTGCGGTCCAGCTCATCCATGTCGCGCAGGTTGTCGCGCGGGATGAGAATCCGGCGGATGCCCATCGTGTAGGCGGCTGTGGACTTTTCCCGAAGTCCGCCGATGGCCAGCACACGGCCGGTCAGGGTGATTTCTCCTGTCATGGCGATGTCGCGGCGCACCGGAATGCCGGAGAGGGCGCTGACAAGCGAGGTGGTCATGGTCACGCCTGCGCTCGGCCCGTCCTTCGGAACCGCACCCTCCGGTACGTGAATATGGATGTCCTTGGTCTTGTAGAAGTCGGGCGCAATACCAAACTCCCGGCAGTGGGCGCGTATGTACGTCACCGCGATGCGGGCAGACTCTTTCATGACGTCGCCGAGGGTGCCGGTCAGCTCGATTTTGCCTGTACCGTCCACAATCAGCACCTCAACCTTCAGCATATCGCCGCCGACCTCCGTATAGGCCAGACCGTTGGTCACACCTACCAGATTGGTGAGAGCGATGGCGTCGTCAATGAATTTCCGCTTGCCCAGGTACTGTACGAGGTCCGGCGCATCCACGGATACGCTCTTGATCCCCTTTTCCACCAGAACCCGCGCACCCTTCCGGCACAGTGCGCCGATTTCGCGCTCCAGGTTCCGTACACCGGACTCTCTGGTGTAGCCGGAAATGATCTCCTCCAGTGCCGCGTCGGTAATTTTCATCGTGCGGCGGGACAGACCGTGGCGTTTCAGCTGCTTCGGAAGAAGGTGATTTTTGGCAATGGCCAGCTTTTCCTTGGGAGTATAGGTGTTTAATTCAATGATTTCCATCCGGTCGATCAAGGGACGCGGAACGGTGTCCAGCGTGTTTGCCGTTGCAATGAACATGCAGTCGGAAAGATCCACCGGAAGCTCGATGAAGTGGTCGCGGAAGCTCTTGTTCTGCTCACTGTCGAGAACTTCCAGAAGAGCGGAGGCCGGGTCGCCGTGAACATCCGCACACATTTTGTCCACTTCGTCCAGAAGCATGACCGGATTCATCGAACCGCACTGGGTCAGCGCATTGATGATGCGGCCGGGCATGGAGGCAACGTAGGTTCTTCGATGACCGCGGATGTCGGATTCGTCACGGATACCGCCGAGCGATACCCGGACGTATTTCCGCTTCATCGAACGCGCAATGGAAGCCGCAAGAGAGGTTTTTCCCACGCCGGGAGGTCCCACGAAGCAGAGAATCTGGTTTTTTAAGTCCGGATTGAGCTGCTTGACGGCGAGGTATTCGATGATGCGGTCCTTGATTTTTTCCAGACCGTCGTGGTCGGCGTCCAGAATCCGGCGCGCGGCGTCGATGTCGTTGCGGTCACGGGTTTTCTTGTTCCACGGAATTTCCAGACACGTGTCCAGATAGTTCCGGATGACGGCCGACTCCGGCGTACCCTGCGGTGTTTTGGCGAGCTTCTGGACTTCGCGTTCCAGCTTTTCCCGTACTTCCTCCGGCAGCTTGGCGGCGGCGATTTTTTTGGTGTACTCGTCGGCGTCCTCGTCGATGCCCAGCTCGCTTTCAATCGCGTGAAGCTGTTCACGGAGATAGTAGTCCCGCTGATTGTCGTCCATGGCCTGCTTGACCTTGCGGTGAATTTCCAACTCGGTTTTGAGCAGTTTCATTTCGTTCTCCATGAGGAGAATCGCTTTTTCCGCACGCTGCATCGGATCGTACATTTTCAGCACTTCCATTTTGTCCTGATAACGTACAAAGACGCCGGACGCAATGAAGTCGGCGAGAAGACCGGGGTTTTTGATGGACGCCGCGGCGGTAATGAATTCGTCCGAGACGGCGGGGAGGTAGTGCAGCATTTCGTCGAGCGTGTTCATCGTTTCGGAAATCAGTGCCTCACGCCGCAGGTCGGGGAGAGAGTAGTCGGCGGTCACGGTCTTGGAGAGAATGTCCGCGACAAGGTAATTCTGCTCGGTGCGCAGTGCGGAGACGGTGCCGCGGCACATGCCTTCCGCCACAACGCGGACGTTTCCGTCGGGCTTTTTGAGGGTCTGCTTGATTTTGGCGACGCAGCCGACTTCATATAAATCGGCTTCTGTGGGATTTTCCACATTCAGCTCCTTTTGGGTAAGGAGAAAGACATACAGATCTCCGGCTTCGGACGCTTTGCACGCCGCCTTGGAGAGATCCCGTTCCAGTTCAAAATTTATAGGGATGGAAGGAAAAGCGACCAGCCCGCGCAGAGGAATGACGGGAAGGGTCAGCCTTTCGACCTTTTCAATGTATCTTGGCATATTAAATCCTTTCAGGGGGAACCTCATACCTGGAAAGAAGCGATGCGGCAGTCCGGGTATCAGGCGCGAAAAAATAGATTCAGATTACATTATAACATATCCGTGAAGCAATTTCCACACGAGAACATAAATAATTGTAACTTTTTTTCAAAAATTCCGTTGACGGAGGTGTGGACGGATTGCTATAATGAATCCAAAGGAAGGCTCCAAAATGGAAAACAAAAAATTTTTCCGGCAGACCTAACAAATTCCCTCAAAGTCCGACTTAATAGATGAAGCCGGCTTCATCAAACATCAAAAACAACATCCCGTCAAACGAGGCAGCAGTATGGATCAAGAACTCACCGAACTCTTAACTTCCCAGCTCGAACGTCTGTACCGGTTTGCGTACAACCGTCTGCATGACGAATTCGCGGCGGAGGACCTCACGCAGGACATCGTCGAGTGTGCCATCCGCTCGTACCATCGGATTGCCGATCCCGACCGCCGTGTTCCGTGGCTGTGGGGCATCGCGCGGAACGTGTACCTTCGGACGCTGAACGCGGCGTCCCGGCGCGAGACGCCGGCGGAAGACGTTGTCATGATTATCGACTCCGCGGGAGTCAGTTATGAGACGCCCGAGACGGTTCTCATCCACCGCGGGGAAATCGAGAATCTGCGCCGCGCGGTGTCGTACCTGTCGAAAATGTACCGCGACGTGTGCGTGATGTACTGGCTGGAGGAGAAGGACTACAAGAGCATCGCGGAGGAGCTTGGAATTCCGCTGTCCTCGGTCAAATGGCGGCTGAATCAGTCGAAAGTCCGACTGAAGGAGGAAATTTTGAAAATGGAATACATGGAAAACGGATACAGAAAAGCAGTGAAACTGAAATTCGGTATGGGCGGCTGGGACGGACAAATGGATCCGGCGGTCGGAAATTACGATGGCGCGGACCGGGCGCTGGAGCCGCTGCTGGCGCAGAACATCTGCCTGTCCGCGTACAATCAACCGAAAACTGTCACTGAAATCGCGTCGGAGCTTGGCTGCGCGGCGGAATACATTGAGGATACGGTCGCCGGTCTTGTGAAAACCCAGTGTCTGATGCAGAAGAAGGACCGCTATCAGACGGCGTTTCCTATCTGGGACAAGGCTGCGATGGAGGACATATACCTGGGAAGCATCCGGTGCGCTGAAGCGGACGCGGACGGCATTCTCGATGGCATTGAGGCGCGGGCGGACGAAATCCGGGCCGTCGGCTTCATCGGAGCCGACCGGCCGGTAGAAAAGCTGCTTCTCGTTCTGCTGGGGATTCTTTCCCGTGAGACGGACGGCGACTTTTTCGACAGTGAAAACCTGCCATTCAAGGGCGTGGACAAAGCATGGTTTATTCAGGCAGTCCTGGAGGATGCCTGGATCAACCGATTCGGCGTTGGGGTCAGTTCGTCCGGCGTTCGGAACGGGGAGGTTCTGCAATGTTATTTCCGCTCCCCTTATACAAAGGACATGCGCGCCTACAGCGATGCACAGTTCGAGAAATTCTACCGTCTGTACAACGGTGAAAAAATCGAGGACGACTACACCACGTCCCAGCTGCTTGAGAGCGGAAAAATCCGCAAAGCCGCCGGAGGCTACGAAATTGCCGTTCCGGTCATCAGCCATGAGCGCGGTGAATACGCCGGATTGATGGAAGCTCTCGCACCGATTCTGGAACGGACCAACTCCGTCCAGAAGAAGCTCAACGAACGCACGAGGGAAATGGTCACACGATACATTCCCGACCACATCGCTTCCCAGCGAAAATTCTTTGCCACCTTCTGTGCCCACGGCGCATGGGAAACCGCCGTCTTCGCCCGTCTTGTCGACCGCGGTGTCAAAATCACGCAGGATATGGCGATGTATTATATTGTGAAATAAAGTATGCGGGGGGATTTTGGAAAACCATTGAGATTTGCTGTGCGAACTTTGCCTTTGCGGTTCAGCGGAAGCTGTTGAGAGCGGGGAAATTGCGCAAAACATAAACGTCGGGTAGGGTATTTTTGAAAAAAGTATCCTACCCGATATTTCCCTTCTAAAATTTATAAAAAAATATTGATTTTATGGAGGAAATCAGGTAAAATAGTTACAGTAAGATGCCATATTTTTGACTTCGCAGAATCTGAGGACACATAGACACATATGAAAAAGCAAATCCGGCTGATTGTGAAATTTGCCGCGGCAATTCTGGCGGTGCAGGCGCTGGCCCTCCTGCTTCTGACGCCGCAGGGACTGGAACTTCTCTTTCCGCCTGTGGCGCGTGTGAACGCCGAGAAATTTTCCCCGGACAGCAACACTTACGCCGTCTACTATGACACGCGTGTGGAGGTATCATCGGCGGACCTCATTGTCGTTGGTATGGATTTCGGCATCGCCGAGAGCTTTGACCTGCTCGGACATTTTACCCGTTTTGTCAAGCAGTACAACAACCTTTCCGCCATTCTTCTCCACTTGACCATCTCACAGGAGAACCTTGTCCGGAATCTTATGACCCGCGACAGCGAGGAGGAATTCAACAAGCGTATGACCGTTCTGAGGGAACGTACCGGTATGTCCTCCGATTTCTGCGGCTATATTTCCGAGCTGTTCCTCATCAACCGCACCATGACTCCTGTCCGGAAAATGGACGTTCTCACCTATGCGGCGCCTACGGAGAACGATTATCTTCTCAATGCCGGAGAGCCTGCCGCGTTGTCCAAAGCCGAACGCGTCATGGCGGCGCTGCACGAAACGGAACGTTCCGCGCTCTGCGTGGTAAACTGTGAAGACCTTGCCGATGGGAGCAGCTTCCGCACCGAGCTGAACGCCCTTGCCGAGGCGGAGGGGCTGCGGGTGATGATTCTTCAGGTGCAGTATTCCGGAACATGCGATGCGGGAGAGGGACATCCTGATTTTCTTTTTCCCGATTACCATCGTGAGCCGTCCGTCTTTTTTGTGAACAATACCAAAGCGGCGTGGTTTTACCGCTATTATTCTGTCCTTGCCGGACGCTTGACGGAGAACCGTCTCGACACCCGCTATACCGATTCTTATTTCGTCGTCACCCACGGCACAGCCGCCGGATAAGCCGGATAAAAACAAAGCAAAGGAGAACTCCACGATATGATTCGATTGGAAGAAAAAGAGCTGGAAGAACAGGTGCTTACCTCCGGCTGTCCCATCGCCCTTCCGTTTGAAGTAAACCGCACCGCCGACGGCAGGCTGGATCTTCTCGTCTATTCGTTCTGCGCGGATCTTGCCCGTGAATTTGAGAAGAACTACTCCGGTGATCCCTTCGGCGATGAGGCGCGCGCGTTCCTTTACCGGAATCTCGCACCCCTGATGCGCCGCTTTGATTACGAATGTGCTGAGGCCGCCGAACGGGTCCATCTCGAATACCATGCGCCCGATGGAATTTCTGCGGAAGGAATGTGCCCGTGCGAGATCCTTTCCTCTTTGGACGGCGAAACCTTCGGCAGCCTTTCGCTCGATGACTTTACTCTTGACAAAGAGGATCCGTGCAGCCGGCTGGCGGTCGTACGGCGGGAGGGGAAAATCGTCTGCTATGCCGGTCTGAACTACATTGCCGAATCCGACGGCTTCTGTGAAATCACCGTCGAATGCGAAGAGGCGTGCCGCCGGAACGGGTATGCGAAATCCTGCGTTGCCCATTTGGCGGAGTACCTTCAGTCCTGCGGCGAAAATGTGAAGTACGTTTGTGCCGAGGAAAACCTTGCCTCCCGCCGGACTGCCTGTGCGGCCGGCTTTCAGCTGTACAAGACCTGTCTGCCGTTTGTGTGCTACCGGGTTGCGTCCGCGGATGCTGAGGAAGGAGACAGGAGTGAATTTCTGGGATGAGCACGCCGTACGTGAGCATTACGACCTCCTGATCGCGGAGGGGAACGACCCATTTTTCGACCCGAAGCCTCTGCGGGACTATATGGACAAATGGGACGGTCCCTTGTTTCTGGAGGCACTGGAACTGTCGCCCGACAAGACGGTACTGGAAATTGGCGTCGGGACCGGCCGTCTGGCTGCACAGACGGCACCGCTCTGCAAGCAGCTGACGGGGATTGATTTGTCGCCAGCCACCGTCCGGCGTGCGGAGGAAAATCTGCGCGGCCAGCCGGGTGTCACGCTGTACTGCGGAAACTTTCTGACGTATGTGTTTGCGGATTCCTTTGATGTCATCTACTCGTCCCTGACCTTTCTGCATATCCCGGAAAAACAGGCGGCCGTTGACCGGGTCGCCAGTCTGCTGCGGGAAAACGGACGGTTTGTGCTGTCCATCGATAAAAATCCGGCGGAGAGCATCGACATGGGAAACCGCAGGCTGCGAGTCTATCCTGATACGCCAGAGAACATGCGGCAGTGCTTCCAACAGGCGGGACTGACCTTCCGGAAGCAAATGGAGACAGAATTTGCTTTTCTTTTAATCGCGCAAAAAGTAAGAATTTCATAGAGAAAAAGGTTTTTGTCATGGCCTACGATGCAGGAATGCTTCGGTTTGTTGTTCATGAGCTGAACGACAAACTGACCAACGGAAAAGTGGATAAAATATATCAGCCGTCGCGCGACGAAGTGGTTTTTGTGATTCGCTGCGGCGGGGAAGAACACCGGCTTCATATCAACGCCGGCGGTGGGGCGAGGATGAACCTCACCTCCATCAAGCCGGAAAACCCCGCGACGCCGCCGATGTTCTGCATGATGCTGCGCAAGCATTTCCAGGGCGCCCGGTTTGCGGGAGTGACACAGCTTGGGTTCGAGCGTGCCGCGCGGATTGCGTTCGATACGCACGATGATCTTGGTTT
>JBJFGC010000181.1:0-3670 GCA_051892315.1 Eubacteriales bacterium | reverse complement strand
TCTTAGGGACCTTTCCTCAAAAGGTCCCTAAGCGGGGTCTGGGGCAGCGCCCCAGCATACTATACTCCCCAAAGAATATCCCCCACCAAACCACCCATAAAAATTTGACACACCGCACAATCTGTGATATAATAAAAAATTATGATAGATGAAGCATAGGAGATGCGTGATGAATACCGAAGAATTTGATGTAGCTGTGGTTGGGGCAGGACACGCCGGAGTGGAGGCAGCCTTGGCGTGCGCCAGAATCGGAATGAAGACGGCACTGTTTACCCTGTCGCTGGACGCCATTGCCAATATGCCGTGCAACCCGTCCATCGGCGGAACGGGGAAAGGGCACCTTGTGTTTGAGATTGACGCCATGGGCGGAGAGATGGGATTTGCGGCCGACCGTGTCACCATGCAGTCGAGAACCCTCAATACCAGTAAGGGCGCAGCCGTCCAGTCCAAACGTGTCCAGGCCGACCGAAAAAAATATTCGGCCCTTATGAAGCAGACCATCGAACAAACCCCCGGCCTGCGCCTCATCCAGGCGGAGGTTACCGAAATTCTCACCGAACCTGTCTGCGACGGCCGGCGCCGCGTCACCGGCGTCCGCACCGAACCGTGCGGGGACTTTGCCTGCCGCGCCGCCGTCCTCTGTACCGGAACCTACCTCGGCGGCGTCACCCACGTCGGCAGCGTGCGCCGCGCATCCGGACCGGATAATTCCCTTCCCTCTGCAGGACTGACCCCCTGCCTCCGGAACCTCGGCGTCGAGCTCATGCGCTTCAAAACCGGAACACCGCCCCGCATCCACCGCCGCTCCATCGACTTCTCCGTCCTCGACGTGCAGGAGAGCGAGGACTGGATTACCCCCTATTCCTCCCGTACCGACCCCGCCGCCCTCAACCGCATCCGCCAGATTCCCTGCCATATCGTCTATACCAACGAGGATACCCACCGCATCATCCGCGAAAATATCCACCGCTCCCCCCTCTATTCCGGCCAGATCCACGGCACCGGACCCCGCTACTGCCCCTCCATTGAGGATAAGGTCGTCCGCTTCGCCGATAAGGAACGCCACCAGCTGTTCGTCGAACCTATGGGCGAGGACACCGACGAAATCTACCTCCAGGGCTTCTCCTCCTCTCTCCCAGCCGACGTGCAGGTCCAGATGCTCCATTCCCTCCGCGGCTTCGAGCACGCGGAAATCATGCGCTACGCCTACGCCATCGAGTACGACTGCGTCAACCCCCTCGAGCTGTACGGCACCCTCGAAATGAAAAAAATCGCCGGCCTGTTCGGCGCCGGCCAGTTCAACGGCACCTCCGGCTACGAGGAGGCCGCCGCCCAGGGCCTTCTCGCCGGCATGAACGCCTCCCTCTACGTCCGCGGGATGGAGCAGATCCTCCTCCCCCGCCACTCCTCCTACCTCGGCACCCTCGTCGACGACCTCGTCACCAAGGGAACCATGGAGCCCTACCGCATCATGACCGGACGGAGCGAGTACCGCCTTCTCATCCGGCAGGACAACGCCGAAGAACGCCTCGCCCGCTACGGCCATTACGCCGGCCTCCTCTCCGACGAGCGGTACGCCGAAACCGAACGGCGCACCCAAACCGTCCGGCACGAAATCGAACGCCTGCGCCACGTCAACGTCGGCCCGTCGTCCGGCGTCAACGACCTGCTCGCGGCGCGCGGCACAGCGGAAATCACCTCCGGCGTGAGCCTGTGCGACCTCATCCGCCGCCCGGGTCTGGACTACGCCTCCACCGCCCCGTTCGACGCGGAGCGTCCGCCGCTTTCACGCGCCCTCGCTGCGCGGGTGGAAACGGAAATCAAGTACGAGGGCTACATCCGCCACCAGCTTGAGGAGGTCGCGCGGCAGCAGAAGTCGGAAAGCACCCGACTGTCCCCCGACATCGATTATTCCCAAATCAAGGGCCTGCGTCTCGAAGCGGCGCAGAAGCTCGACAAGGTCAAGCCCGCCACCGTCGGTCAGGCCGCGAGAATCTCCGGCGTCAACCCCGCCGACGTTACGGTGCTGCTGATCTACTTACAGGGAAGGGAAAAAACGTGAGTCCGACGGAGCGGGCTTTCCCGAAAACCTGCACAAACGCTGTTTTCTTCTTTATTTTAAAGTTATTTTAAAGTTTTTTGAAGGGGGTGCGGGGGAAACTTTGTCTCAAAAAAGCTTCCCCCGCAGAATCCCATTGGATGAAAAAATTGTTCTTTTGCAGTCAGGAGAAAGTATGAATATTTCAAAGGAAATCCGCAACCTTGCCCAAACCGCGGAGCAGGACATGTCCGCGCTCTTTGCCGACATCGACCGCATCGCCCGCGCGAACACCGAGCACGTTCTGGACTGCTTCCGCGCGTGCGAGGTGTCCGAATCCCTGTTCGCCCCTTCGACCGGCTACGGCTACGGCGACCGCGGCCGCGACGTGATTGACACCCTCGCCGCAAAAATCTTCCGCGCCGAAGCGGGTTTCATGCGCACGTCCCTGCTGTCGGGGACCCACACGCTGACCGTGGCTCTGTTCGGCATTCTGCGTCCGGGCGACGTGATGCTCTCCCTGACCGGCACGCCGTACGACACGCTTCTGGACGTGCTGGGCATTGACGCGGAGGGAAATCCGCAGGTATGCGAAGCGGGCGGTGCCGGGTCTCTTGCGGACTTCGGCGTGACGTTCCGGAAGACGGAGCTGCGTCCGCGGGATGCGGAGGGACTTCCGTTCGACTTTGACGGGATGCGCGCGCTGCTTACGGAATACGGTGACCGGGTGAAGATGGTCTACGTTCAGCGTTCGAAAGGGTACGCGGACCGTCCGACGCTGACATCGCGGGAGATTCGCCGCGCGGCGTACGAGGTTGCGGAATTCGCAAAAAAAGCCGGCCTGCGCAAGCCGGTCTTTATGGTAGACAACTGTTATGGTGAATTCACGGAGGAGGACGAGCCGTGTGCCGCGCCTCTCTCCGGTGCCGCGGACGAGGCGGCCGTGGATCTCATGGCAGGTTCGCTCATCAAGAATCCGGGCGGCGGCATGGCGGACGTAGGCGGCTACATTGTCGGCCGCGCGGATGCGGTAGCTCTCTGCGGCTATCGTCTGACGTCCCCGGGTGTTGGTCTTGAGGTTGGTGCGTCGCTCGGTCAGAACCGGAACCTCATCAAAGGTCTATTCTACGCGCCCCACACGGTAGCGCAGGCGATGAAGACGGCGCATTTAGCGGCCTATCTCTTCGCTTCTTTGGGCTATCGGGTAAATCCGGCATGGCAGGAACGTCGGAGCGACATTGTTCAGGCGGTGGACTGCGGTGCGCCGGAAAAATTGATTGCCTTCTGTCAGGGCATTCAGTCGGCCTCCCCCATTGATGCGCATGTGACGCCCTATCCGTGGGAAATGCCCGGCTATGCCGATCCCGTGATCATGGCGGCCGGTGCCTTCGTTGGCGGTGCCTCCATCGAGCTCTCCGCTGACGGTCCGATGCGTCCCCCTTACACTGCCTTCCTTCAGGGTGGTCTGACCTACGAAAGTGCCCGTCTCGGGATTATGGCTGCGGCGGATCGTGTGGGGAGTGGGGGATGAACGGGGAGTGCTGCTCTGGGGAATACGTACTGGGGCTCTGCCCCAGACCCCGCTTAGGGACCTTTTGAGGAAAGTGTCCCTCGAGGTTACTTCGTAACCTC
>JBJFGC010000180.1:0-3671 GCA_051892315.1 Eubacteriales bacterium | reverse complement strand
GGGGGAAAGCTTTTTTTCAAAAAAGTTTCCCCCGCGAATCCCATCCACCTCACGTCCCATAACATGCGTTCGGCGGGGGCACGTACCCCTTTCCCAAACGCAGAGATAAGGAAGGTGCAAACCAAACGGTTTGCACCTTCCTTTGTTATTTGTACAGCAGGCGAAACGTTTTTATTCCTCGCAGCACCCGTACGCGCTCAGGCAGGCGCGGCCGATTTCGTAGAGAAGCGCGAGGGAGGCGCGCTTGACCGACAGGGGTGCGGACGCAAGCGGGCCGTCGCCGGCTGGGCGTCGGGGGAGAAAATTGTCCGACTCAAAGGTGAAGTAACCCTGGAACTGTACGGCCAACAGACCGCGGAGAACCGCGTCCATGGAGACGGTCCCGAAGAACGGCGCGATGTGCTCGTCGGCGCCGCCATGGTTATCCTGGATGTGGACCGCCTGAAGAAAAGTCCCCAGCGAGGTCAGCTCCCGATACTGGTCCGCTCCCCGCATGTTGCCGTGACCGGTGTCCCAGCAGGCTCCAAGAAGCGGGTGCCCCGCGTACTGCAGAAAATCTGCCATCTCCTCGCCGGTCATAAAGAAGTAACGGGAACCCATGTTCCCCTCCGCGCTGTTTTCGATCAGGACGCGGACGCCGTACTTTTCCATCGCCGGATAGAGGGAACGGTAAAACGCCAGGTTTTCCTGAAAATACGCATCACGGGATGCCGGGTACGTCAGACGAGTGGTGTAGCCGGAATGTACGACGATGTTGGGAATGCCCAGCATTCCGCACGCTTCAATGGAACGAAGCGTCGCCCGAAGTCCCGCTTCATGGTCGGCCGCTGGGTCCAGCGGATTGTAGGCCGGCGAATGCGCCTGCACAAAGCGGAACCCCAATGCTGCCGCCGCGTTTCCCGCGTCCTCCACCTCCCGCCGCCAGTCGTCCCCTAAAAAGGGGGAACCGGGATAGAGAACGTTATAAAAACTGTAGTCCAGATGGCGGAAGCCGGTGCCCTCGTAGGCGCGGACCGCTTCTGCCGGCGCAGATACGTAGGGATACATTTCCCCGATGGTTGTCGCTATCTTCATGTCCGTACTCCTTTCACGCCGTTTTGTGCCTTACTGCCCACCGTTTTTTTCGATTTGCTGGCGGAAAAGTTCCATGCTCTTTTCCGTTTTCTTTTCGCTTGCGGCGTACAGGGAGGCGAACGTGTTTTCCTTTTTCGACAAAATGGTGTTGTATATGCCGGAAACGTCCAGCCATGAGTACAGCAGCGCGGTGTCGAACCGGTGATGGGCGAACAGAAGATCCAGAATTTCCGTCGCTTTTTCATCCGGCGAATACTTCGATTTCAGCGTGACCTCATAGTAGGCCGGCACGACAATGCGATAGGACGCCTTGGACATGGCCTCAAGGACGAAGCTGGTCTCCTCCAGCGATACGGTGACGGGAACGGCAAACACCGTGCTGTTGCTGACTTCGGAGAAGGTGTAGTAATTGTCCTGCGTCTCGCTGAACTTGGGCAGCGGCAGAATGCCGAAGGCTGCATCGCAGTTTGCCACAATGTTCGCCGCGTAGCGTACAACGCCGCCGATGTACAGCGCGCGTCCGGCGTAGAACGTGTCCGAAGGAATGTCCCACATCTCCTTGCCGGTGGTGACAGAGTAGCTGTAGTCGTTGGCCAGCAGGGTGGTGGAGGTGTCCATGAAGATGGAACTGATTTTGTCCAGCACATCCATGTGGTGGGAGGTATTGACCTGAAGAACCGGCCAGTCCTCCTCGTCCTTGACACTGTAGGTCACGTCCGCGCCGACGACGGAGGCCAGAAGCTGTCCGTACTGGGCGGTAAAGCCGTAGTTGTCCAGCTGGTCCATCACGCCGTCTCCGTTGAGGTCATACGAGACGGCCTTCATGTCGCTGTACATATAGTCCCAGGTGAAGCGTCCGTCTGCCACGACGGTGTAGGGATTTTCCAGTCCGTAATTTTCGGCCATGTCCTTATTGAACATGAGACAGTAGGTCTGCTGCTTGTACAGCAGCAGGTAGTCGTTCATGGCGAAATACATGCGTCCGCCCAAAGAAATGCTTTCGTTGATGCTTTCATGCCACCAGGGCTGATCGAAGTCGAAATGCTCGCCATCGTACAGGTTGTAGAACGCGCCGGTGGTGATTTTGCTGTAAATGTCGTTCTCCTGGGAGACCACATAGTCAAAGGCGGTTTCGCCGGCCTGGACCTCCTGGAACGCCTGGGAACCGGGGGAGGCGACCTTGTTTTCGGTGACGGTCAGATTGTATTCCTCCTCCACATAGCGGTTCCGCTGATAAATCGCGTCGTTCAGCACCTCGCCGGTTTCCTCCTCCGCGTAAATTTCGTAAGAGTCAAACTGCGGATACGTGGAGGAACGCGCAAGCACGCGGAACTCCCGGCCGTCAAAATTCCGCGCCGGCAGGCTGCCCAGAACCTTTGTCTCCTCGGGTACCTCTTCCGGAGTTTCAGCAGGGGAGGATACCGTATCGGTATCGTCTGTGCCGCTGAGCGCCGACCCGCCCTGCTGGCCGCAGGATGTCATCAGAATTGCCGCCAGAAGCAGCAGGCAAAGAATACTTCGTTTCATAGGATCCTTCCTTTCTTTCATTGAGGTGGGGATGGGCGGCGGAACGCGCCGAGAAAAGGGTTCCGCAGCCCTTTTCCCATTCATTCTGCCAGTTTTTTCAGATACCGCGCACTGAGTTCAGCGCATTCGAGGGACGTGCGGCCGGGAGAGGGATCGTCCTGTTCGACACAGAACCATTCCGTCGAGGGGGCGGCGGCGAGAAGTGCGGGAAAATCGAGGACGCCTTCGCCGAGCGGAAGGAATCCATGGCGGCCGCCGTCCGGACCGCAGTCCTTCAGATGCAGGATGGGGGTGCGTCCGGCATAGCGGCGGACGTATTCCACGGGGTCCGCACCGCCGCTGTACAGCCAGCAGGTGTCCAGCTCCGCCTGCAGACATTCCGGCGGCAGGGTTTCGTAGAAAACGTCAAGCGAACGGCGGCCGTCCGGCAGCAGCTCCAGGTCAAAGTCATGGTTATGGTACAGGACGGTCATTCCTTCCTCCCGCGCCGCCTCCGCGTACGACCGGACAGCCTCACAGGTTGAAGCGAACAGCGCTCCGCCGGCCCGCCGTTCCTCCGGCAGCCAGCCAATCGGCAGGTAGCGGAACCCTGCGGCCGCGATGCGCCGCAGCATCTCCCGGTCCCGCGCGAGTACGTCATCGACGGTGACGTGCAGCGAAAAAACCTCCAGTCCCGCGTCCCGCAGATGCCGCGCGGCCTCTTCCGGCGTATATCCCAGAAGCCCCGGCAGCTCTGCGCCGTCATATCCCATTTCCCTCACCCGCGCAAGCAGCAATTCCATGCCGAAACCGGACATCAGCGCGTCCCGGAGACTGTACAGCTGCAATGCTGTTTTCATGGTTTCCCTCCGTTTCAGATTTGTGGATTTTTTTGTGCATTTTATTGCGTTCTTTCCTGTTTATTATAGGGGTTTTGCACGTGTCTGTCAAGAAAAAACCGTGCGTTCTTCTACCCAAAAATTGAAAGATGACACGAAAAAAATACCCGAAAATTGTGCGCTCAATTTTTGGGTATGATTTTACCTTTTTGAGGGATTTACAAAATCCGGTCCGGTATGCTATACTTATAC
>JBJFGC010000179.1:0-15231 GCA_051892315.1 Eubacteriales bacterium | reverse complement strand
CCGTATTCGGCGACGTGGTGCATCTCGCGGGTACGAATCTGAACCTCAAACGGGATGCCGTCCCGTCCGATGACAGTGGTATGGAGCGACTGGTACATGTTCGGCTTCGGAGTGGAGATGTAATCCTTGAAGCGGCCGGGAATGCTCTTGAACATTTCGTGAATGATGCCAAGGGCGGTATAGCATTCCAGCTCGGTATCCACGATAATGCGGATGGCGTAGAAGTCGTAAATTTCATCGAAGCTCTTGTTCTGTTTGAACATCTTCCGGTATATGGAATATACCGTTTTGACACGTCCCTCCAGGGTAAAGTGAATGTTGTATTCCTCTAACTTTTCGGAAACGATGGCGCGGGTGTTTTCGATGAAATTCTGATTCTGTCCGTATTTTTTCTCGATATCGTTGGAGACCTCCTCGTAGCCGATGGGGTCAAGGTAGGAGAGCGCAAGATTTTCCAGCTCCTGCTTGATGCGCTGCATTCCAAGACGGTGCGCAAGCGGGGCATACACATGCATGGTTTCGAGCGCGGTCGTGCGGCGCTTTGCCTCGCTTTTCACACCGAGCGTGCGCATGTTGTGGAGACGGTCGCAGAGCTTGATGAAAATGACGCGGATATCCTTGGACATAGCAAGAAGCATTTTCCGGATGTTTTCCATGTTAGCTTCTTCCTTGTCCTCGACGTTGATGACCTTCATTTTGGTCAGGCCGTCGACCAGCATCGCTACGTCGTCGCCGAAGCGGGTTCGGATGATGTCCAGGTTGGTTTTGTCCGGACAGTCCTCCACGGTATCGTGAAGGAAGGCGGCGCAGATGGAGTCGGTGTCCAGCCCCAGTCCGAGGACAATTTCGGCGACCGCAATGGGATGTGAAATGTACGGCTCCCCACTGACCCGGAACTGCCCCTCGTGCAGAGACTTGGCGTACAGGTAAGCGCGTTCGATTTTTTCGATGTCGTATTTCTTTTCGCTGTTTTCAAGAACAGCCAGTATTTTTTCAAT
This sequence comes from Eubacteriales bacterium, assembly GCA_051892315.1. Lineage (GTDB taxonomy): Bacteria > Bacillota > Clostridia > Oscillospirales > CAG-272 > UMGS1696. The sequence continues at coordinate 14,233 of JBJFGC010000179.1, read as the reverse complement.
GCCAGCGAATTCGCTGCGTTCGGTTTTCTCGTCGGTCATAATGTTCTGTAATTTTGTTTTCTCGTCCTCTGCGTCACGGCGTCACGCCGAAGTCGGCTTTCAGCTTCCGGTAGAGCGCGGATTGATCAAGATTGGTTTTGGTTTTCATGTGTACATAGCGAAAGGCGTATATTTCATGCTCCTCCTCGCGCTTCCACGGCTCAACGCCGAGGATTCCCAGCTCGCGGAACATCAGGAGAATGACCTTGAGCTTGATGTAATTCAGGCGGACGCCGACCGTCCGCAAAAGATGCAGGAGGGCGCGGATGCTGAAGACCTCATGCTCGACGCGCAGCTCCTTCCGGAGAAGCTGATACACCGCGCCGCATTCTTCCCTGGTCGGAACCACATCGGCTGCGGTATGGGGACCAAGGTCGGTTTCCGGCGAAAACGCACCGGCGTAAATCCGGTCGAACAGGGCGATGTCCGCGTTCTCCGCGTCAAACTGAGTACGCGTCAGTCGGACATCCTTGACGATCAGCTGGACGGAACGCTGATTCTGGAATTCGTTGACGTCGAGCGTAAAGAGAACATCCACGAAGTCGCCGGGATACAGGTCAAGCTCCGTCAGCGTCTGCCGGAAACACATAGCGCTGACATAATTGGAATCCATTTTAAGCGTCAGACGGGTATGTTTGCCGCCCCCGACCAGTGCGGTATCATAAAGAAGCACCTTTTTCAAAACGAACGCCGGCGGCGGATTGGAAACGCCGTACGGTTCCAGATAGTACAGCTCGCTGGCCTGTGCCATGGTGATGTCGCACGGCCTCAGCTCACAGTCGGCCTCCAGCGAAGGCTGAACGTCCGTTTCGGTCAGGCACCGGCGTGCGCACTCGTTGACGCGGCGGCGGAATTCCGGAAGCTTTTCCCGCTGAATGGTCAGGCCCGCCGCCAGCTCATGACCGCCGTATTTGACAAGAAGGTCACTGCACTGGCTGAGGGTTTCGACAAGGTTCATCCCCTTGACGCTGCGTCCCGACCCTTTGCCAAGATCGCTGCCGCTTCCGGAAGGCTCTGCGTCTTCCCCGCCCTCTCCGCCGTTTCCCTCGAAGGAAATGAGAATGGACGGACAGCCGTATTTTTCTGTGATGCGGGAGGCGACAATGCCGATGATGCCGTGGTGCCACGTTTCGTCCTCCAGAACGATGACGGGATCATGCTCAAAATCATGCTCGGCGGCAATGCGGGCGTAGGCATCCTCGATGATTTTGTTTTCCTCCGTCTGCCGCTCATGGTTGATATCGCACAGCTTGCGGGCGATGGGTTCGGCCGTTTCACGGTCCCGCGCGAGGAACAGCTCAACGGCAAGGGAGGCGTCGCGGATGCGTCCGGCGGCATTGATGCGGGGGGCTAAGGTATAGCCGATAAAGGAGGCCGTAATTTTTCGTTTGGTGTTGTATTTGGACTCGGTGCGGGTGGCTTCGATCAGCTCAATCAGACCCGGCCGGTCCGTATTTTCAATCAATTGAAGTCCGTAACTGACAATCAGTCGGTTTTCGTCCCGGATGGGCATGACGTCGGCGACGGTTCCAATGGCGACGAGGTCGCAGTATTTCTGAGAAATGCGCCGGACACAGGCAGTCATGGGGTCGTCGGGATTCTGTACGGAATCAAGGGCGCAAAGAAGCTTGAAAACAACGCCCACACCGGCCAGTTCCTTAAAGGGGTAACGGCAGTCGGAACGCCGCGGATTGACGACGGCGACCGCTTCGGGAAGCTCGGTGTGACATTCGTGGTGGTCGGTAACAATGAGGTCCATGCCAAGATCGCGGATCAGCTCCGCCTCGGCCACGGCGGTAATGCCGGTGTCAACGGTGACGATCAGCTGACAGCCGTCTCCGGCCAGCTTGCGGACAGCGCCCTCGGACATACCGTACCCTTCGCCGGACCGGCAGGGAATGTAGTAGGACACGTCCGCGCCAAGGCTCTGCAGGTACAGATAAAGGATGCTGACGGACGTTACGCCGTCGACGTCGTAATCGCCGAAAATAACGATTTTTTCGTGTTCCTCCACGGCTTCGAGAATCCGGTAGACGGCGTTGTCCATATCCTCCATCTCAAAAGGGTCGTGAAGCTGTTCGGTTTCTTTGAGAAGAAAGCCTCGTGCATCCGAGGGAGACAGGCATCCCCGGTTCACGAGAAGCTGTGCAGTGGGAAGTCTGATGCCGAGTTCGGTGGAAATTTCCTTAACAATCGAGTTGTTCGTCATCTGTTCATAGGACGCCGTGACAACCCATCGGTTCTTATAGCGCATTACCATTCTCTTTCCTATAATGTATATAAATTTTTATTATTATCATATCCTATATAAAACGACATTTCAGGAAGACGGCGTTGTCTCCCCCCGCTCTCCGGCATGCGTTACAATCGCCACGATTTCAATTTCCGGCGCGGCCTCTTTTCGGGAACGATCGTAGACGGAAATTCCAAGGAAGGATAGGACAAATCCGACAGCCGCAGCGATGAGGGCAATCGTTTCGCTGTCCCAGACCGCGTCCGCAAGAAAATAAAAGAGGGCGCAGACGGCAATCGGCATCAGAAATACTAAGGCAGCGTACCAGAGAACCGTCCGGCTTGCCGTTTCCACCTCGACGGTATCGCCGACTGCCGCGCCGATGGTATTGCGCGCAGTTGTCCGCATTTTCCCGCTGCCGGCCACAATTCCGGACAACGCACAGGCATGGGAACAGCCGCCGTTTTTTTCACAGCCGTCGCACATCGTCGAGCGGCTGACCTCAATTTCCGCAAAATGATCTCTGGTGCCAATCACTACAGCGCGCTGTCGCATGGGCGGTCTCCTGTATATCAAAAATTTTATCGAAATTTTCTTTTGGGAAGTGCTTTTGAAAAAGCCCCTTTTCCAAACTTCCCATCATCACGGTGCGTATTCCGCGATGATTTTGGAAGCGACGCGGATCCCGTCTACGGCAGCCGATACGATTCCGCCTGCGTAGCCCGCGCCTTCCCCGCTCGGATAGACGCCGGGATGGCCGGGCGCCGTGAGACCCTCGTTCCGCAGAATGCGGACGGGGGCGGAGGTTCTCGTCTCCACACCGGTGAGGGGGACATCGGAAGCGTCGTAGCCTTTGATTTTGCGTCCGAAATCGACAAGACCCTTCCGAAGCAGGTCGGTGACAAACGGCGGGAAAAGGTCATCGAAATCGCATGGAGTGACGAAGCCGCCGCGGTAGGTTGGAACGATCCGGGAATACTCCGTACCATGTGTCTTCCGCAGAAAATCCCCTACCGTCTGCATGGGCGCAGCACCGGTCGAACCCGCCATCTGATACGCCCGCTGTTCAAGACTTTTCTGAAATTCGATGGCACCGGCGGGGGTACTGCCAAAGTCCTCCGGCCGGACAGAGACGCACACGGCGGCGTTGGCATTTCGTCCGTCGCGTGCGCGGGTACTCATGCCGTTGGTGACAATGCCGCCCTCCTCGCTGGCCGATGGAACGACGGTGCCGCCCGGACACATACAGAAGGTGTAGCAGCCGCGCTCCCCTTCCCGGAAGGACAGCTGATATTCCGCGTGACCGAGGGTACGGTCCCCCGCATGGGAACCGAACATGGCGGCGTCGATCTCCTCCTGCAAATGCTCTGCGCGCACACCGACGGAAAACGGTTTCGGTTCGATGATATAACCCTTTCCCAGCAGCTCCGCGTAGGTGTCGCGGGCACTGTGGCCGGTTGCGAGAATCAGGACGCGGTATGGGAGAACTGTTCCCCCGGCCGTGACGGTAGTGTCGGTAATGTCCGTCACCTTTGTTTTATAGTGAATTTCACCGCCCAGGGACGTGATGACCCGATCCGCCTCCCGGACAACGCTGCGGAGGATATCCGTCCCGATGTGAGGCTTCGCCTTGTATTCGATGTCGGCCGGCGCACCAAGCTCATGGAGCTTGTGGAGAACGTAAGCGATGGCGGGGTCCCCGATGCGGGTAGTGAGCTTACCGTCGGAAAAGGTCCCCGCGCCGCCCGCACCGAACTGGACGTTGGTGTCGGGATCGAGAATCCCTTCCTTCGTAAAGCGTTCGACCGCCGCGACCCGTTCGTCCACGGAAGCGCCGCGTTCCAGCAGAATGGGGCGGAAACCGTTTTCCGCGAGAACAAGAGCGGCAAACATTCCAGCCGGTCCGAAGCCGACAATCACCGGACGATGCTCCAGCGGGCGGGTACCATGGGTCAGGTGCAGCTCCGGCTCCGTGAAACGGCGGATGTCCGGATCGTTTTCAAGAACGGACATCCGAACTTCCATTTCCGCATACACAGTATAGACAAAGGAAAGTTCCGCGCGCCGGCGGGCGTCGATGGATTTTTTGGCAATCTGAAGATTCTTCGGCTTCACGCCGGTCTTCCGATACAGCAGAGAGGCCGCTTTGTGAATAGCGGAGGCGTCGGCGTCCTCGCCCGGACGGTAGGTCACGCGGATTCCGCCGACGGTCAGTTTCTGGATTTCTTTCATGCTTTCTGATTTTCAATTCTCGAAGGTAACTTCGATTTCGTAAATTCCGATTTCAAAAACGCCTTCGTTGTACGCGGAATCAATGAGGACCTCCGCGCGGACCTTAATCGTTCCGGTGTTGGTTTCGGAATACGGACTCATATCGAGACGGAGGGTGATGTCCTCCGGCATAATGCGGGCAATGTTTTCCAGGCTGCCGCAGATGGTCACCGAGACGGGCGACTTATCCCACGTATAGTGTACGCCTTCCTTCCCGCCGGTGTCCTCGATGTTCTGCCCCGGGACGGTCAGCTGGCGGGTCTTCATGGAATCGTTCACCGTGACGTTCACCTGCACTTCGGTCGTCCGTGCCGTCACGCCGTCCGCCACGTCAAGGAGGACGGTTTTGTCGTAAACACCGCCCTGGAAGTCGAGCTTTTCGTCCAACACGATGGGCGCAAGAAGATCCCCCGCGTCAATCACGGACGGGTCGCCGATAACCTCCACGGTCTGCGGGGAAACGGTCACGACGGTGTTGTTCTCGTTCAGGTAGCCGTAGCGGAACCGCACGTCCACCGGAACAATCGCCCGTTTGTACACCGGAACCGTGACATCGACCTCGCGCGGATAATATTCAATGTAAGGGCTTTCACAGACCTCACCGGCGGTGTCAAGCAGCACAACCCGCCTTGTGAGGGTAACGGTACCGGTGACACCGGTCAGATCCAGCGCAACGACCGCCTTATCGATGTTTTTCAGGACATTGGCCGGCCCCGTAACCGTCACCTTATCGACAGGAAACTCCACCACGCCGGTGTAGCAATTGGCCGGAAGGCTGGTGTTTTCCCGGATCTCGGATAGGTCAACAGCAATCTGGCTGGCCTCATCCAGGTAGACCGAGATGGTCTCCTGCGACATGCCGACGAGCTTGCAGCCGGCGGGAACGTCGATGCGGATACGGCAGTCGTAGCGGCTTCCGCCCTCCTGAATGGCGCTGGCGTCCGCGGTGGCAACGATATCTTTCTCGGTGAGCTTGGAAACGACGCTCTTTTTTCCGGAGAGCGTAACGTCAATCATGGTGCCGTAGCCATTGTAAATGGCGAGTCCTTTTTCGGAAACAAGCTGCTCCGTGTTGACCAGATCGACGACAATGTGGCTGAACGTCTGTTCGTACTCAGGACTTTCAACCTGCATGACGTAAATCCAGAGACAGAAAGCCGCAAAAACGCAGAGGATTTTCACGATCAGGTCGGTGTGGGCGGCGATGTTTCCGTATACCTTTCCGGCAGACAGCGGTCTGCTGTTTTTTTCGTTCTTTTTGTGATTGGGTTGATTGTTCTCAGGCATATAAAGCTCCTTCCCGACGATTTGCGGCCGGCTTATTTCGGTTTCTTCGGCTCCTTCGCTTCCTTAACGTGCGGAGCGAGGAAGGAAAACTTGCGCTTTTCCCGTTCGGCGTCGCTCATCAGTTCAGTACGGAGAAACTCGGTCAGGGACTGGCGGGTATAGCCGCGCTGCAGCTTTCCCTCAACCGCGGTGGAAATGATGCCGGTTTCCTCCGAAACGATGACGACCACGGCGTCGCTGTTTTCGCTCATGCCGATACCGGCGCGGTGGCGGGTGCCGAGATCCTTGATGATATCGGGATTGTTGGACACCGGAAGGACACATCCGGCGGCATAAAGACGTTTGCTGCGTACGATGAGCGCGCCGTCGTGCATCGGGGCCTTATTGAAAAAAATATTTTTGATGAGGAACGCTGTGGGGTTGGCGTCAATCACGGTACCGGTCTGCACCATGTCGCCGAGCTTGGTGGTACGTTCAAAGACGATGAGCGCACCGGTTTTGGATTCGGCAAAGTCGCCGGCGGCGGAGACGATCTCATCAATGACAGTCTGCATGGAGGAGGTGTCTCTGGACTCACTGATTCCCTTGAGTCCTTTGAGCGGCTGCGCGCCGACCTTTTCAAGGACGGAACGGATTTCCGGCTGAAAGAGAATAACGAGGGTAATGATGCCGACCTGAAAGATGTTCTGCATAATGTACTGCATCACGTACATGTCGGCGATGCGGCTGATAAACTGAATGATAAAGAGAAGAACGACGCCGATGGCCAGCTTTCCGGCGCGCCGTTCACGGATGAACTTGAAAAGATAATACAGCAGCACCGAAACACAGGCAATGTCAATCACGTCGGCAAACGATATCATTTTGATTATGCCCCAGATGTCACTGATCTGCGAGGGCAGAGTAAAAAGCGTAACCTTCACGACAGGATAGTCCCTTTCCGTTCTTTATTATTATATTATAGCATAGACAGAAGTGATTTTCAAACCTTTTTCGATTTTTTATGAAAAATATATGGAATCCCCCCTCCCCCATCAATGTTCACAATTGTCCGTGGTATATTTATGCAAAAATAATCAGATTCGTTCTTTCTTTTTTCATATTTTGATGGTATAATAAGAAACGTTTGATTCTGTTATTCTACGGAGGCTGGTTCCGGATGCTTTTTTCCGACGTTCCAAAGCTGAACATTATCTGCGGTCATTACGGCAGCGGCAAAACCAACATTGCCGTCAATCTCGCGCTCGAGCTGAAAAAGCAGAGCCCCGACCGGCCGGTATTTGTCGCGGACTTAGACATTGTTAACCCTTATTTCCGCACCGCCGATGCCGCGGAGCTTCTCCGGCAAAACGGCGTTGAACCGCTCCTTCCGGAATTTGCAAACACAAACGTGGACATTCCCTCGCTGCCCCCGCACATGATGAGCATCCTGCAGGGACAGGAGGACGCTGTTTCCGTTCTGGACGTCGGCGGCGACGACGGCTCGGTTGTCCTCGGTATGTACCATAAGTATATTCGTGCGTCCGGTTACGATATGTACTATATTATCAACCGGTACCGTCCCCTGACTGCGTCCGCGGAAGACGCTCTCGCCTGTATGCGTGACATCGAAGCGGCGTCCGGGCTGACATGCACGAAAATCATCAACAATTCGTCTCTCGGCGCGGAAACCACCGCCGGAGACGTGGCCGACAGCGTGATGTACGCCAGAGAATGCGCAAAGCTCTGCGGCCTTCCTCTGCTCTGCCACGCGTACTGTCCTGAATACGCACCGGATACGCCGGAGGTGTTCCAAAAGTGTGGTTTCACCCAAGAACCGCTGTATGCCATCGAAAACATAACGAAGCGGTTGTTCTGACCGGAGGGAGGCATGCGGAGAAAACTTTTTTGATCAAAGTTTTTCCGTGAAACTTCCCTCTCACAATACACAATGGAGGAAAAAAATGAATAGAGTTACCTTCCGTACCGAACGGTGCAAGGGCTGCGGTCTTTGCGTCGAAGCATGTCCGAAAAAAATTCTTACGCTGGATGAGACCATGCTCAACAGCAAGGGCTATCATCCGGCAAAAATGACCGCGCAGGAAAAGTGCATTGCCTGTGCGATGTGCGCCATGATGTGTCCGGACTGCGTGATCAAGGTGGAAAAGGAATAATTTTGGAGGTTGCTATGGCTAAAAAAGTATTGATGAAGGGAAACGAAGCGATTGCGGAAGCAGCGATTGCTTCGGGATGTCTCTATTTTTTCGGGTATCCGATTACCCCTCAGACGGAAATTTCGGAATACATGGCGAAGCGTATGCCAAAGGTCGGGGGACTTTGCCTGCAGGCAGAAAGTGAAGTGGCGGCCATCAACATGACAATGGGCGCGGCGGCTGCCGGTTCCCGCGCAATGACCTCCTCCTCTTCTCCCGGCATTGCCCTTAAGAGCGAAGGCATTTCCTACATCGCCGGCTGCGATCTTCCCTGCCTGATTGTCAACGTCCAGCGCGGCGGACCCGGTCTGGGTGGCATTCAGCCCTCGCAGTCCGACTATTACCAGGCAACCCGCGGCGTCGGTCACGGCGACCTGCGTCTGCTGGTTCTCGCCCCCTCCTCCGTTCAGGAAATGGCCTCCCTTACCGCGGAAGCCTTTGACCTCGCGGACATCTACCGGATGCCGGCCATGCTTCTCGCGGACGGCGCGCTCGGTCAGATGATGGAGCCGGTGGATTTTTCCGCCTTCCCCAAGCGCGAGATTCCCGAAAAAACCTGGGCAGCCAACGGTACCGGAGGCCGGCGGCCGAGAAATATCATCAATTCCCTCTACATCGAACCGGACGTTCTTGAGGCTTCTGTCCGCGAACGCTATAAACGCTATGCAATCGTAGAAGAAAAGGAAGTTCAGTACGAGGAATACCGGACCGAGGACGCGGACCTCGTTCTCGTTGCCTTCGGCATCACCGCCCGCATCTGCAAGAGCGCGGTTCACGAACTGCGGGAAGCAGGACTTCGGGTCGGTCTGCTCCGCCCCATCACCCTCTGGCCGTTCCCGAAAAAGGTTCTCGGGGAACTGGCGGATCACGCCAAGGGATTTTTATCCGTGGAAATGTCGATGGGTCAGATGGTCGACGACGTCAAGCTCGCCGTCAATGGCAAACGGCCGGTTCACTTCTTCGGACGTACCGGCGGGATGATCCCCTCGGTGGAAGAAGTGGTCGCCGAGGCAAAGAAGCTCGCGCAAAGCCTTTGAAAAGAGCTTCTCGGAATAAAATTGATTCTTGAAAGGATTTACATAGTATGAAAACAGTATTTGACCGGCCGCAGGCTCTGACGGATGTGCCGCTGCACTACTGTCCCGGATGCACCCACGGAATTGTGCATCGTCTGGTGGCGGAGGTCCTTGACGAGCTGGGCGTGACGGACAAAACGGTCGGCATCGCACCGGTCGGCTGCTCCGTTTTTGCCTACAATTATTTTGAATGCGATATGATTGAAGCCGCCCACGGACGCGCACCGGCCGTTGCGACCGGCGTCAAGCGCACCCACCCCGACTGCGTAGTCTTCACCTACCAGGGGGACGGAGACCTTGCTGCCATCGGCACCGCAGAAACGGTTCACTCTGCCACCCGCGGCGAAAACATTACCGTCATTTTCATCAACAACTGCATTTACGGCATGACCGGCGGTCAGATGGCCCCGACAACCATCCCCGGACAGGTAACCACCACCACCCCTTACGGCCGGAGCCGCAAGATTCAGGGCAGCCCCATCCGCGTCTGCGAAATGCTCTCGACCCTCGACGGAGTTGCGCTGGCCGCCCGTGTTTCCGTGGACAATCCGAAAAACGTCATAGGCGCGAAAAAAATGATTAAAAAGGCGTTCCAGAACCAGCTCGACGGCAAGGGCTTCTCCATTGTGGAGGTTCTCTCCACCTGCCCCACCAACTGGGGACTTTCACCGAGCGACGCGCTCCAGTGGCTGCGCGACAACATGATTCCCTATTATCCGCTCGGCGTATACAAGGATGCCGAAGCTGTCCGCGATGAACCCGCAAAGGAGGAAAAATAAAATGACGACAACCATGATTTTTGCCGGCAGCGGCGGTCAGGGCATCCAGTTCTCCGGCAAGCAGATGGCGAAAACCGGCATGTACATGAACAAAAATGTGACCTTCCTCCCCTCCTACGGTCCCGAAATGCGCGGCGGAACATCCAACTGCACCGTCATTGTCTCCGACGAGGAAATCGGCTCCCCGAGCGTCTCCAATCCGGATCTTCTGATTGCGATGAACCTCCCCTCCTTCGACAAATTTGAGCCGAAGGTCAAAGCGGGCGGCACCATCTTCTGTGACTCCACGCTGATTGACAAAAAATCCGCGCGCGGGGATATTCAAGCCGTTTACGTTCCCGCGACCGGCCTTGCCAATGAGAACGGGCTTGCCGGCTTTGCCAACGTCATTCTCCTCGGCACGATTCTGAAAGTAACCGGTATTTTCGATTACGACGCTTTCACCGAATACCTCGTTTCCAGCATCCCACCGACCAAAGCCGCACTCATCGAAAAAAACAAAAAAGCCCTTAAACTGGGATATCGTTACGAAAGATAAAAAACGGGGAGTGTACTTTCTCAAAGGTACACTCCCCGTGAATTCTTTCTTTATCTCACTCAGCAAACAGAGGTGTGGAAAGATAACGGTCGCCGGTATCGGGAAGGAGGACAACGATGTTCTTGCCTTCGTTTTCGGGACGCTTTGCCAGCTCGATGGCAGCCCATGCGGCAGCGCCGGAGGAAATGCCGACGAGGATGCCTTCGCTCTTGCCAATCAGCTTGCCGGTTGCAAAGGCGTCTTCGTTGGAAACAGGAACGATTTCGTCATAAATGCCCGTGTTCAGAACGTCCGGTACAAAGCCGGCACCGATGCCCTGAATTTTGTGCGGGCCTGCAACACCTGTGGAAAGAACAGCGGAGGTAGCGGGCTCAACCGCCACAACCTTCACATCCGGCTTCTTGGACTTCAGATATTCGCCCACACCGGTGATGGTGCCGCCCGTTCCTACACCGGCAACAAAGAGATCCACCGCACCGTCGGTATCCTCGAAAATTTCAGGACCGGTCGTTTCTCTGTGCGCCTTCGGGTTGGCAGGGTTGACAAACTGGCCGGGAATGAAGCTGTTCGGCGTTTCCTTTGCCAGTTCCTCTGCCTTTGCAATCGCGCCCTTCATGCCCTTCGCGCCTTCCGTCAGAACAAGTTCTGCACCGTAAGCCTTCATCAACTGTCTGCGTTCCACGGACATCGTTTCCGGCATAACGATGATGATGCGGTAGCCACGCGCCGCCGCAACCGACGCAAGACCGATACCGGTGTTGCCCGAGGTGGGTTCAATAATAACAGAACCGGGCTTGAGCTTGCCGGCTGCTTCTGCCTCGTCAATCATCGCCTTGGCGATTCTGTCCTTCACGGAGCCGGCCGGATTAAAGTATTCCAGCTTGGCGAGAAGCTTTGCCTTCAGTCCTAGAGCCTTTTCAATATGCGTCAGCTCAAGAAGCGGCGTCTTGCCGATGAGCTGATCAGCGGATGTATAAATGTTTGCCATATACCATACCTCCGAAATGGATAAAGAATTAAGTTTTGGTTGGTTCATCCTTGATGGCTTTATTATAGCACGTAAAATCTACTATGTCAATAGGTTTTGTGGAATTTGTTTTCATTTTTTCAATCGATCCTTCTGATATCGTTCCATAGGCTCGCTCTATGATCCCGCATAAAAAGGCGCAGACGCGGCCGTCCCCTCCGGGATTCAAAAATTGTAGGAAATATCAAAAAGTCCCCACCGGCCTATGGATTTTTTGTCTGCCAAAATACTTGACGATATTTCATAAATTTAGTATAATAATAGGGTAAACAAGCGATTTTCTGCGACTGACGGAAGGCTTCGGCCGGCGGGACGGACCGCATGAAGCAGAAAACAGAAATCCGGAGTGACCATCGGTCCTTATTCGCAAAAACCAAGTGAGAATGAGTTAGCCCGGATGTCGTCCGAAAACGGACAGTCGACCGTCTGGGCATACAGCTTCTATTTTATGGGAAACTGTATGCTTTTTTCGTATAAAACGTGCAAAAAAGTTTCCCGCCTTCCTCCCGCTGCGGAGGCGGCGGAGCAAGGTTGGAAGATACAATGAAAAAAGTAGCTGTAATCATGGGAAGCGACAGCGACCTCCCCATTGTGGAAAAAGCGTTTGCCGTTCTTGAAGAATACGGCGTTCCCTACGAGGCGCATGTCATGTCCGCGCACCGCACGCCGGACGCTGTTTTCGCCTTTATGAAGGGCGCGCGTGAAAACGGCTTCGGCGCCATTATTGCGGCAGCCGGCATGGCGGCTCACCTGGCCGGCGTCTGCGCCGCTGCCACGACCCTTCCCGTTATCGGCATTCCTGTCCGCGGCGGTATGCTGGACGGTCTCGACGCCCTTCTTTCCACGGTCCAGATGCCCTCCGGAATTCCGGTCGCCACCGTTGCCATGAACGGTGCGGCCAACGCGGCCATTCTCGCCTGTGAAATTCTCGCGCTGTCGGACGACGCGCTCGCGGAAAAGCTGGAAAACGCCCGTGCTGCCGGTGCTGCCAAAGTGTACGCAAAGGACGCCGCGCTCCAGAACACGTTAAACAAAGAGTAACCTTGATCAAAAAATGCGCAGGAGCGATGAAACCGTACGTCCCTGCGTTTTTCAGTACAGACAACCAATCTTCATATACTGGGGGCAGAAAATTTGGAGAAACTAAGAGAAGAATGCGGAGTATTCGGCCTTTATTCTCCGTCCACGGCGGAGGTCGCGCCGACGGTTTATTACGGTCTTTACGCGCTCCAGCACCGCGGGCAGGAAAGCTGCGGAATCGTGGTCAACGACGACGGCCTTTTTACCTCGTACAAAGACAGCGGGCTGGTGAATGACGTGTTCACCAAGCCGCGTCTCACGGAGCTTGGCCAGGGCAACATGGCACTCGGTCATGTGCGCTACGGCCGGTACGGCAAAAGCGACCGTTTGAATTCCCAGCCGATTGTGGTCAACCATATCAAAGGAAAGATGGCCCTCTGCTTCAACGGCGCACTGGTGAACACGTACAAGCTGCGTGAGGAACTGGAGCTGGAGGGTGCTATTTTTCACACCACCAGCGATGCGGAGGTCATTTCCTACCTGATTACCCGCGAACGCCTCACCGCGCCCTCCATTGAGGAAAGCGTCAACCGCACGATGGACCGGCTCTGCGGCGCCTATTCGATGATTCTGATGTCGCCGCAGAAGCTGATTGCCTTCCGTGACATTCACGGCTTCCACCCGCTCTGTTACGGAAAACGTGCGGACGGTACGTACATCGTCGCGTCCGAATCGTGCGCGCTGGACGCGGTCGGTGCGGAGCTGATCCGGGACGTCGAACCGGGCGAAATCGTCATTTTTGATAAAAACGGCGTCCGCTCGATCTCTGACCACATCGGCCAGGCGCCGCGGTCGCTCTGTGTGTTTGAATACATTTATTTTGCCCGTCCCGATTCCGTGATCGAGGGGTGCAGCGTCAATCAGGCGCGGGTACGCGCAGGCGCGTTTCTTGCGCTGGAGCATCCCGTCGATGCCGACGTGGTCATCGGCGTACCGGACTCCGGCATTGACGCAGCCATCGGCTACGCCCGCCAGTCCGGAATTCCGTATGAGCTGGGCTTCATCAAAAACAAGTACATCGGCCGGACGTTCATCGCGCCCGGGCAGTCCTTCCGCGAAAATCTGGTGCGCATCAAGCTCAATCCGATTTCCTCCGCCGTTCGCGGAAAGCGCGTGGTGCTGGTGGACGACTCCATTGTGCGCGGAACAACCTGCGCGCGGATTGTCAAACTGCTTCGTCAGGCCGGTGCCGCGGAAGTTCACATGCGTTCCTCCGCGCCGCCGTTCATCGATCTCTGCTATTACGGGACGGATATTGATTCCCGTGACCACCTGATTGCGCACAATCACAGCATGGAGGAAATCCGTGAACTGCTCGGTGTGGATTCCATCGGCTACCTCAGCGTGGAAAACGTCACAAAGCTCGCCCCCAAAAAATGTCCCGGGTTCTGCACCGCGTGTTTTACCGGCTGCTACCCGACAGACATTCCGGATAAACTTTACAAAAACCGCTACGATCAGAAAATTTCCGAAAACAATACGTAAAAAGTGCAAGAGAAAGGACATGCCATGAAAAGTTACAGTGAAGCCTACAAAAACGCCGGAGTGGACATCACCGCCGGATATACCGCAGTTGAACTGATGAAAAAGCACATCGCACGCACCACCGTTCCGGGGGTCTGCGACAAAATCGGCGGCTTCGGCGGAATTTTTGACCTCGGTCTGGTCATGGAACAATATGCCATCCGTCATCCCATGCTCGTTTCCGGCA
>JBJFGC010000178.1:0-3696 GCA_051892315.1 Eubacteriales bacterium | reverse complement strand
TCTTAGGGACCTTTCCTCAAAAGGTCCCTAAGCGGGGTCTGGGGCAGAGCCCCAGCAGCACATCCCCCCAGAGAAAAAAAACATAAAGGAAAGAAAAATCCACCATAAAAAAAAGCAAACCATCTTCTTGACAAAAAAAACGGAATGTACTATAATAAATCTATTCTTTTTTATTGTGAAGGAAGGTCGAATATGGCAAATCAAACCGTTCTTATTCTTGATTTTGGCGGCCAGTATAAGGAGCTTATCGCCCGCCGGGTGCGCGAATGCGGGGTGTATTCGGTCATTGAGCCTGGGGATATGCCTCTTTCCGAGATCCGGAAACTGTCGCCCATCGGCATCATCCTCACGGGCGGACCGAACAGCGTGTACCTGCCGGACTCTCCGTCGTGCGACCCGGAGATTTTCTCCCTTGGCATTCCCCTGCTTGGTATCTGTTACGGCGCGCAGCTCCTCTGCCACCTCTGCGGCGGAACCGTCGAACCCTGCGGCAAGAGCGAGTACGGGCGCATTCCCACCACCGTGAACCCCACCTCTGCCCTGTTCCATGGACTGACCGACAGCCAGATTACCCTGATGAGCCATACCGATATGATTACAACCCTCCCCAACGGCTTTTCCGCCACCGCCCATACCGACACCTGCCCCACCGCCGCCTACGAGTGCGCGGAACGCGGCATCTACGGCGTCCAGTTCCACCCCGAGGTGGAGAATACACCCAACGGAAAAACCATGATTTATAACTTCCTTTACCGCGTCTGCGGCGCCGCCGGCGACTACTCCATGGACGACTACCTCCGCCGTACCATCGCGCAGGTCCGCGAAACGGTCGGAGACGGCCGCGTCCTCCTCGGCCTGTCCGGCGGCGTGGATTCCTCCGTCTGCGCGGCCCTGCTGTCGGAGGCCATCGGCGAACAGCTCGTCTGCGTCTACATCGACCACGGCTTCATGCGCAAGGGCGAAACCGACGAAATCCGCGCCGTCTTCGGGAAACGGAACCTGAATTTCGTCTACGTTGACGCCGAGGAACGCTTCCTCACCCGCCTGAAGGGCGTCACCGACCCCGAACAGAAACGCAAAATCATCGGCGAGGAGTTCGTCCGTACCTTCGAGGACGCCGCCCGCCAGGTCGGCTCCCCCGAATTCCTCGCACAGGGAACCATCTACCCCGATGTCGTCGAGTCCGGCAAGAAAAATAAATCCGCCGTTATCAAAAGCCACCATAACGTCGGCGGCCTGCCCGAACGCATGAGCTTCCGCGCCGTCGTGGAACCCCTCTCCCACCTGTTCAAGGACGAGGTCCGCGCCCTCGGCCGGATGCTCGGCCTGCCCGAATCCCTCGTCGGCCGCCAGCCCTTCCCCGGCCCCGGCCTGGCCGTCCGCATCATCGGCGAACTGACCCGCGAAAAATGCGAAACCCTCCGCGCCGCCGACTACATCTTCCGGAAGGAACTGGAAGCCTGCGACGATGAAAACGCCCGCGCCGATCAGTATTTCGCCGTCCTCACCGACGTCCGCAGCGTCGGCGTCATGGGCGACTTCCGTACCTACGACTATACCGTCGCTCTCCGCGCCGTCCGTACCACCGACTTCATGACCTGCCGCGTCGCCCGCCTCCCCTACGACCTCCTCGAACGCGTCTCCTCCCGCATCGCCAACGAGGTCCCCGGCGTCAACCGCGTCGTCTACGACGTCACCGGCAAACCCCCGGCAACCATTGAATGGGAGTGAGTTTTGGGAAATGAAGTATGCGGGGGAAACTTTTGTGAACAAAAGTTTCCCCCGCACCCCCTTCAAAAAACTTTAAAAAAAGGAACGAACAAGATACTGTGCAAACCTAACAAAAAATCTGCACAAACTTTGTCGATTCATTCCTTTTGAAGTTTTTTGAAAGGGGTGCGGGGGAAACTTTTTTTCAAAAAAGTTTTCCCCGCAAATTTTTGTTCTATAGCCCCCCCGCCACGCAGATGACGCCGGCGGTGATGTCGTCGGAGGCGCCGCGGCGGGCGGCTTCACGCACGATGCGGGCCGCGGCTTCTCTTGGACTGCCGTTTAAAATCACCTCGTCGGAGGTCATCATGTCCAGGAGCCACGGAACTTCATCGTAGGAGCGCGCCGCGCCGTCGGAGACCATCACAACACGGTCGCCCGGGCGCACGTCAAAGCGGATCATTTCCGCGTCGATGGCGCGGAGAATGCCAATGGGAATCGTTTTGGACTGAAGCCGGAAGATGCTCCCGTCCCGCAGGACGAACGACGGCGCCGCGCCGCTTTTCACAAACCTCGCCTCGCCCGTGATGAGGTCGATTTCCGCGATGTCGACGGTCGCGGAGCACTCCCTTTCTCCCGCGCAGAGGATGTTGTTCAGCATTTTGAGGGCGGTCTCCAGACCCGCTCCCGACTCAATCAGCCGCTGCAGGAGCGTCGCGCAGACCCCGGACGTCAGCGCCGCCTCCCTGCCGCTGCCCATTCCGTCGGAAATGAGCATGTAGTACTTCCCCGCCGTCTCAAACGACACAATCGCGTCGCCGCAGACCTCGCCGGTCTCCGGCTCCTCCTCGGTCACCTCGACCGTTCGCCGGCCGGCCGTTCGCCGGCCGTCTTCGTTTTCGTATTCGCCTTCGTTTTCCCCGCGGACCGGCTCCGCCGGACCGTCGCCCTCGGCATGAATTCCGCCGCACGCCCCGTCCGTTTCCGAATCGTCACCCACACAGTCTGCACCGCAGCCGCGTAAATCGCCCCAGTACTTGTGTACACTCGATGCCGCGCAGGTCGCCCGTCCGGACAGGCACGCGAAGGAACAGACCGAGTGCATCGTCATCGACAGCACCGCTCCGTCCAGGGTAAACTCCGGCTGTGACAGCCGGATGCCGGCCATTTCCTCAAACAGCTTCCGTAAATCATCTCCTCCCATGCGGGTCGTACTCAGGTCCACGTCCCGCACAAAAATGTACTTCATCCGTTCGCCGTAGGCTGTAACCGATCCGGCACGGAAATCGTTGCATGCGAGCAGCCGCCGCAGCTTTTTCGACAGCTCCCCGTCCACTTTCGCCACGCTCTCGCCCGCGTGAAACGCGGTTTTCATCAGTTCCCCCGCCAGACCGAAGTCCGCCGCCGCCACGGACAGCTTATCGTTCGACTTCATCCGTGCGGCGCGCGCGCCGGCCGTACGGTTGATTTCGTCAATAATCCGTCCGATGTTGAAGCAGTGGGACGCCAGCGACGCGGGGACCGTCCCGGCGGACGCTGTTCCGTCGCGGGCCAGCTCGTTGGTCATGGCCGCAATGACGGGGGCCGTTTTGGACACGCGCGCCTCGTGGCATTTGGAGCGGATGGCGCAGGTACGGCAGTACATCCCGAACGACGTCTCGCAGATTTCGCGCAGCTCCGGTTTTCCCGGTCGGGAAAGGCGTTCCGACATGCCGTACAGGATGGCCGAAACCGAGGCCAGGCTGTCGGACATCTGGGAAATTCTGCGTCCCATTTCGTCCCTGGAGCGCGCCGTCATTCCGTCTGCGGGGGAAGTCCTCCGCAGGGCGCCGCCAAACAGTTCCTCCGGCAGACGGATGAGTCCGTAGCGGTACAGCGGAATCAGCACCGCACACGCGGCGGTCACAGGCGGCAGGACCTCCGCCAGTCCGTCGAAGCCCGCCTGATACGTGGCCCACGCGACGGCGGCGCTTCCCGCGGCGAGGA
>JBJFGC010000177.1:0-3705 GCA_051892315.1 Eubacteriales bacterium | reverse complement strand
CTCCTTTTTCTGAAGATTGATTTTTTCCATTATAGCAATAAAATCCGCATTCGTCAAGAGAAAAAAGAAAGAAAAATAAAAAGGAAATCGAAAGAATCTCGTGAAAGGTGCTTGAAAAAATACGATTCCCGCGACCTCCCCTTTGGAAAAATTTTTGAGTGCTTGACAAGTCCGGGGAAATCCGATATAATTGACGAAAAAAGCAGAACAGGGAAAAATTTATGAACGTCGTCGCACAAATTGCCGGGATTCTCGGAACCACCGTCATTGTTTTCAGCTTCATAGCGCGCAAACGCCGGGCCATTCTTCTCTACAAATTCATCGCGGACCTTCTCTGGATGGTCCATTATCTTCTCATCGGCGCATACTCCGGTGCCGCGCTGAATGTCCTGGCGCTCGGCCGGGAAACCGTCTTCTATAACAAAGACAAAAAATGGGCGTCGTCGCGGTTCTGGCTGTACCTGATTCTCATCCTGACGGTCGGCTCGTGCGTACTGACGTGGGAAGGCGCGCTCAGTCTGCTGCCGATGCTGGGTTCGATCTGCGCCGTGATCAGCTTCTGGTGTACGAAGCCGCTGCATATTCGCCTTCTGGCCATTCCGGCGCAGGGACTGTGGCTGATTTACGGCATTCTGCACCACTCGCTTCCGGGCATTGCCTCGAATCTGATCGCGCTGACCTCCATCGGCATCGGTCTCTATCGCGACGTCCGCGCCATGCAGCGGGAGAGATGACTTTTTCCCCAGAAGATGCCCACAATGCTCCCCCGGTACGACTCCTCCTTCAGCTCGCCGGCCGATGCCAACATCCGGTTCCGGCAAACAGGAAAAAACAATTCCAATCGTTCTTTCCCTTGACAGTCCAGCCGTCCCATGCTATAATTTTTTCATAAGATCCTTCCATAGAAAGCAGGTGGTTTCCATGAAAAACAAAAAAATGCTGCGGAGCTGTGCCTGCCCCGGGATTTGATCTCCCTTTCACTTTCTCACACATCCGTCAGCCGGGTGTGTTTTTTTGTTGGGTTTCACCGCCTGTTTTTTCTGCAAAGGAGTGATGTATTGTGAAACGACTGAACGTATTATTTTCCGGACTGCCGAACACCACGACCACTTACGGCGCCGTTTACGAAGGACCGATCTACGTCGTCATCCCGAGTGCCCCCGCTCTCAGCTACAAAGATTCCGATCCCGTTTACTATTACAATGGAATCGCGTTTGAAGTGGAACGAGCCGGCCGGCGCGACGCCTCTGTGCCGACCGTGGTTTTGAAAATTCCTGTGGAAAACCTCATAAACGACGAATGTACCAAGGAGAGTGAGCTTATGAAACGCCTGAAATATTATTTTAAATGGATGGAACGCGACACCGCGACGTACAACTACCGCGGCGAGGACAACAAGCAGCATTCCCTGTACGACGGCGATATGCTGATGTTCCTCCCCGAACCGGAAGACCCGTTTGCCGATGAGCGCGAACCCGAACTTGTCCACGATTCCACCTATTACGACAAAAGCCACGCCTACACGTTGGAAATGTCGGGCAAAATGGCGAAGGACAAACCGACCGTCACCGTCGCCATCCCGGCCGAAGAAATTGCCCCGCGCCTGCTCGACCTGTGGAAATGTGCGGGAATCGATGTCCCCTGCGTCACGCAGACCTCCGACGCCGCGCTGGACTACCTCCGCAGGGAAGAGGAGAGCGCCAAGCTCAGGCTCAATGTCGCCGGTCGGAACAATACCCTCGTTCCGACGGTCGAACCGCTTTCCTACGCCGGCGAACCGCTGACCGTCGGAGAATTTTCCGCCATCCGGGACGCCGCCGCCGACTTCTGCCTCCGCGAGCTCGCTCCGTACATGGACGCGCTCAACGCGGAGCTTTACAACCGCAGCCGTCCCGATAAGGAAAACGGCAAATACTACCTTTACCGCCCGTCCGGCGAAATCCACACCCGCAACGCCTCGTTTTTTGCCCTGTGTCCGCAGAAGGACTACGAAAACCTCGGCGGCATCCGTGTGCGGCTCCTCGAGGATGGGGTGGAACGTCCGCCGAAGCTGTGCCTGTGCATCCGGATGCAGATTCAGCTTCCGTTCAAGAAGCTCGAACGCGCGCAGCGGATGCTGTGTAAGGATCTGCCGGAAACAATCGACCTGTTCGCGGCGCAGCTGGACCGGAAAAAGCTTGCCGCCGCGTGTGAACTCGCGTACCGGCAGACGAAAATCCGCGAATACCTGCGCGACAGCGAATACACCGCGTTTCTCGCCAACGGCAGCATTCTCCCCCGCCTGTCCGACGGCGTGTCCCCCATGCCCGACGCGGTTCCGTTCCGCTCGACGTCGGAGGACGAGATCACCGTCTGCGGCGTCACCGGCATGGGCATCCGGCGCGGCGTGACCATCCTCACGGGCGGCGGCTACTCCGGCAAGTCCACCCTGCTGGACGCGATTTCGTCCGGCATTTACAACCACACCATCGGCGACGGCCGCGAGCTGGTTCTCACGGATCCCTCCGCTGTGAGCATTGCCGCCGAGGACGGACGGTGCGTCAAGAATACGAACATTTCGCCGTTCATCAAGTGGCTGCCGGGCGGCGACACCACCGATTTTTCCACCGCGCACGCATCCGGCTCCACGTCACAGGCGGCAAACATCATGGAGGCCGTGGACTTCGGCGCGACGCTTCTGCTCATTGACGAGGACCGCAGCGCGACAAACTTCATGATCCGCGACAACAAAATGAAGTCCCTCATCAAAAAGGAGCCGATCACTCCGTTCACCGACCGCGTGCAGGAGCTGGCCCGGCGCGGCGTGTCGACGATTTTGGTCATCGGGGGAAGCGGCGAATACCTCGGCGTCTGCGACCGTGTTTACTTAATGGAAGACTACCTCATTTCGGACGTGACGGAACGCGCCGTCGAAATCTGGCAGACCGAACGGAATCCGGACGAAATTGTCGTTCCCCCGCCGGAGGTTCCGTGGACGCAGAACCGCCGCCTGTCCGCGGAACACTTCTCGTCCTATCCGGAAGGCATGGGAACGGAGCGTCTGGAAGTCTCGGACACGGGCTTTCTCATCCTCGGGGACGAGCAGGTCGACCTCCGCGGTCTGTACAACATTGCGTCCGACGCCCAGCGCAACGGCATCGCGTTCATCCTGCGCCAGATGGCCCTCCAGCGGAAGACCCCGACGATTGACTTGGACGCGGAGCTGGACAAAATTTACCGCAAACTGGAAACGGAGGGCATGGACAGCATCTTCTCCACCTTCTTCACGACCGTCGACCGCTTTCTCGATCTCCCGCGCCAATGCGACGTGAAAGCGGTCGTCAACCGGATGCGGAAGACGGTATGGGGAAAGGAAAAATGAGAAAAAAGGCGGGGGCAGGGTACTTTTTCAGAAAGCACCTTTCCCCCGCGATCCTTCGTCCTCCGAACCTTCTTCCGTCCGTCCGACCGGCGGTACGGAAGACAGGAAATTTTCCTTGAAGCGGCGGTTGTTTTCGATCAGCTCATCGAAGGACACCGGTTCGAAGCCGTTGACGTCGACGCCTGCGTTCAGCACCTTTTCTCTCGCGCACAGAAGCGGAAAGAAGTCCATGGTGGTGTCCGCGTGAATGTGTCCGTGAATCATGTAATTTTTTCTCTGACTTTTCCAGGAAAGCAGCGGATAGTGGCAAAGAACGACGCCATGCGCGCCGTCGGAGGTTTCGA
>JBJFGC010000176.1:0-3709 GCA_051892315.1 Eubacteriales bacterium | reverse complement strand
GGGTGACCTTCTCACCATCCTTCCGCGGGTACGTTCTGCCGGGGAAAGCGGGGCTGTGCTGACCGAAGAAGGCGCCCGACTTCTCGATCCCACCGGCACGCTCACCTCCGGCATTCCGCTCTGTCCGCCCGAAGGGGACGCCGGAACCGGAATGACCGCCACCAACAGTGTCCGCCCGCGTACCGGAAACGTCTCCGCAGGTACGTCGATTTTCTCCATGCTCGTTCTCGACCATCCTCTCTCCGCCGCATACCCTGAAATCGACCTGGTCACAACCCCCGACGGCGCACCCGTTGCGATGGTTCACTGCAACAACTGCTGCGCGGAAATTGACGCGTGGGCGAAAATTTTCGGTGAATTTGCGGCCGTGTGCGGGCATCCCATGAAAAAATCCGACGTCTACGACGCACTCTATTACCACGCTCTGACCGGAGATGCGGATTGCGGCGGTGTCGTGTCCTATAATTTTCTCTCCGGCGAGCCTGTTCTGGGGCTGTCGGACGGTGTTCCGATGTACTTCCGTACAGCCGGCAGCCGTATGAATCTGGCCAACTTCTTCCGCGCGCAGGTTGCCTCCTCCGTTGCCGCGCTGAAAATCGGCATGGATCTGCTGTTTCAAAACGAAAAAGTCTGCGCGGACAAATTCACCGGTCACGGCGGACTGTTCAAGACGGAAGGTGTGGCACAGCAGATTCTCGCGGACGCCTTCGGTACCCCCATTTCCGTCATGAAAACGGCCGGCGAGGGCGGCGCGTGGGGCATGGCGATTCTCGCGGCGTATATGCTTCGCAAGGACGGCCGTTCCCTGCCCGATTTTCTCGACGAATGCGTCTTTGCCGGAATGCAGGAAAAAACGCTTGCACCGACGGAGGAAGGGGCTGCGGGATTCGCGCAGTACGTCGAAAACTACAAATCCGGTCTCGGACGGCAGCGGGGATAAACCATACCGAGACGTGAGTGATGGAAAGACAAAGTCAGTGCAAATCGAATGGTCTGCACTGACTTTGTTTTTCTATTTTAAAGTTTTTTGGAGGGAGCGTGGGGCAGGCGGAGTTCGCCCGGCGAATCCCCGGTGTTCAAAACCAAAGCTTTCCCCTCATACTCCCGGTCCTTCCTCTCTCCTATACTCCTCGTATTCCGGAGCGTTGTAGGAATGGGTTTTGTTTTGGAGCATGGTCAGGTGTTTTTTGACGGTGAAACGGTGGTAGAGGGCAGTTACGCCGGAAGGCGGACAAATACTGTCGCCGAGGCCTGCGAACACGAACGTTTCGCAGGTAACGCGGCTTGCCATCGCGGCGGTGTCGTAGTAGTCCAGGCCGCGGGCCGCCGCCGGACGCCATCCCTCGATCCGTCCGTCCTCAATTCCGCGCAGGTCGCACAGCCACGGGATGTAAATTTCCAGTATGCTTACATCACGATCGAACGCCGCCGCAGAGGTTGCCTGAAACGCCCCCATGCTGCCGCCCATCGCCTTCAGGTTCACGCCATCCCACGCAGGAAGGGTTTTGCAGTAACGAATGGCCTGCAGGGCACGGAGAATCATGGATTTGAAAGAAACCGTATCGGGATTTTGATTTTCCTCGTCGCGGAAGCCGAAGCCGTTGTATGTCGTTTCCGCGAGTTTTTGATAATATTCAGCCGGACGGCCATTTTCGATGCCGTGCTGGTTGAGGAAAAGCTGGATGGCGTTCGCTTTGGGCGGAATGTTTGCGCTCGTCACGCCATACCCCCTGTAGCCGACGACGACGGGCAGGGATTTGTCTGCCGCATCGCGCGGCATCCGCAGATAACCGGACACCGGCGCGCCGCCCGGGCAGGCGATTTTGACGTCGTACACGATGTCCCCCGGGTCGCCGCAGGCAAATTCCTTCTTTTCCAGTTCCACCGGCGCGACAGGGTCAAGCTCGGTCATGATCACGCGGTTCCAGAAGGCGTCGAAATCCTCCGGAATCGCGCCGTAGGCCTGAATGTCATCAAATCCGGCGCAGGCCGCGCCCTCGAAGGGGTCGTATCCCTTCAGCGGTGCGCCGTTTTCGTCACAGGCAGTCACGACCAGGCGGACATAACCGGCACGGGACAGGGAGGTATGGTATTCAAAGGTTCCCGTCTGACCATCGGCCAGACCCTCGTCCCGTTTGCCGTCCTCACCGCGGCAGACGTAGCGGAACTTCGGAACGCCGAGCGTTTTTCCTTCCTCCACCAGTGTAAGCCGGAAGCCAATGTCCTCGCCGATTTCATAGGACAGCGCGTCCTTTTCGGTCGAACCGATGAAGTAGCGCGGCGCGGGGAGACGGTCCGTAAAAAGCTTCGCACCGTACTTTCCGCAGCCGGTCTCCGCAAACCACGCCTCTACCTCCGCCGTCAAGTCGGGCACAACGTATTCCGCGCCTTCTTCTCCGTACGTGGCGAGGTACCGGTCGAATTCATCCGGACGGTACGTCCGGCCGCCGACATAGCTGAGAAGAGCTTTGTTGGTCGTGTAATATTGGTTGTCCCGCAGGTGCATCTGTGCATCTGCTTCCGGAGAAAGAATGGCATACACAGCGGCGCCGGTCGCGTCGTAAAACCGGTTCCGCGCGACGTCGAAGCAGCCGTTTTCCGTCGCTTCCGGAATCCGCCACATGAACAGATGATGCCCCATCGGCTGGGGATAAATTTCGGAATTGCGCGGCTTTGTGTCGCCGAAACCGGAGAAGCCGCCGCCTGCGAACAGGCACAGGTTATCCGTAAACGACATGCTCTCCGCCATTTTGTCACGTCCCTCGTACGCGCCCATGCCGTAATTGATAAACAGGTTGCGGCGCATGACAAAATTTTTCGCCGGTTTGCATTTGGTCGTTCCCTGATGTGTGATGCAGGAGTCATAGATGTTGTTGAAGTAACAGTCCTCAATAAGGATGTCGTCGCCGTTTTCCCAGAATTCGATGGCGTTGCCGAAGCGGATTCTGAGCTGACGGTTCCAGACCGCGCCGCCGATGAAACTGAACGTGCAGCGCCGTACCGTAATATGATCGGAGCCGCCGGAAAGAGCGTGTACGCCGCTGCCGAAGAAGCACAGGTCCTCGCAGACGGTGCAGCGTACATTCGACGACAGGTTCCGCCGTCCCCAAACCGCGCATTCGATGTGGGAGTAAACCTCCCCCGGATTGCCCTCGGAATACAGCAGGACCTTTTCCTCCCCGACTTCCCTTCTCTGTTCGCGGCAGCCCATCCGGCTGTCATACCAGTCTCCCTGGTCGGCAAGGAGGTTTTCCTCCCAACGCAGGGTCGCGCCAATTCTTCCGTTGTCAAAAATAAAGTTGCAGGCCTCGCTTGGAAGGGATTCCGTATACTTCCAGACGTTCGGACGGATTTCCGTCCATTTGGCGGGGTCGCTCACGTCGATGGACCCGCAGAAAACGGGATTCTCGCCCTCTCCGTACGCACCGTATGTGATGGGAGCGTCGGGCGTGCCGGGCTTTCGTTCGAGATTCGCGCGGATAAAACTGCCGCGTTTGAACAGAACTTTGTCGCCAGGTTCGAGTGCGAGGTCGAGGTAATCCCGGCGGGCATTCTCCGGTGACCGCCCGTCGGCAGTCATGCTGCCATGCGTGGGGTCAATGTAGTAGATCATATTGCCTCCTTGTTTGGGTCAGCGTTTTTTATAACGTGAGGTGGATGGGATTCGCGGGGGAAACTTTTTTGAAAAAAAGCTTTCCCCCGCACCCCC
>JBJFGC010000175.1:0-3714 GCA_051892315.1 Eubacteriales bacterium | reverse complement strand
ATTTATGCGAATGGATCAAAGCACAGGGCGTTGACACGCACGTCTACGTTGGCGAATATCAGGTTGTCATCGGCTTGATCGGCGATACCAGCAAAATTGACGACAGTATGCTGGAAGGTCTGGAATACGTCGAACGCGTTACCCGTATTACCGAGCCTTTCAAGAGTGCAAACCGCAAGTTCCATCCGGACGATTCCGTCATTGATGTATCAGGTGTTACGAAAATCGGCGGCGCAGACTTCACAGTCATTGCAGGTCCCTGTTCCATCGAATCGGAAGCGCAGATTCTGGAAGTAGCGCGTGCAGTCAAAGCGTCTGGCGCAACCCTTCTTCGCGGCGGCGCTTTCAAGCCGAGAACTTCTCCTTACGATTTCCAGGGACTTCGCGCAGACGGCATCGAGCTTTTGCTTGAGGCAAAGAAGGAAACCGGTCTCCCGATTGTTACCGAAATCATGAACGCGGCGCATCTCCCGCTGTTTGAAGACGTGGATGTCATTCAGGTAGGCGCAAGAAATATGCAGAACTTCGAACTTCTGAAGGAGCTTGGTCACACAAGAAAGCCGATTCTTCTCAAGCGCGGTCTTGCGAACACGCTCAAGGAATTTCTTATGAGTGCGGAATACATCATGGCAGGCGGCAACGAAAATGTCATTCTCTGCGAACGCGGTGTCCGGACCTTTGAAACCTACACAAGAAACACGCTGGATCTTTCCGCTGTACCGATGCTGCATGAACTTTCTCACCTGCCGGTCATTGTCGACCCAAGCCATGCTACCGGTCTCTCCCGGCTTGTGAAGCCGATGACCCTTGCGGCTGTGGCAGCCGGCGCCAACGGTATTATGATCGAAGTTCACAACAATCCCCAGGCCGCTCTCTGCGACGGTCCCCAGTCCCTGACTCCTGCTCAATTCGATGACGTCATGAAATCCGCTCGCCGTGTTATCGAAGCGGTTCGGTAAGGCAGTGGCATTCAAAAATAAGAACATGGGAAAAGCCTTTGCCTGACATTGAAGATTTGCTGCGCGGACTCCATTTCCCATTCTCATTAGAAAAAAAAGAGACAAAGGTAAGTGTTAATCGAACGATTGGCACTTGTCTTTGTCTTTTTATACCAGTATGTGCAAGCCGAACGTTCTACACTCAACTTCGTCCCTGTCTTCCGGATGGAAAGTTATTGGCGTGTACTTTTTGAACAAAGCACACGCCAAAGATGTTATTTTTTCTTCTGTCCGTAATAGGCATTCGGACCGTGCTTGCGGTCGAAATGTTTGCGCAGGAGGACGGACTGCATGCGCGGTGCTTGGGCAGAGGGGGAGGCCAGTATTTCGGTATGGAAGGCCATTTCCGCGACGTATTCGAGAATGACGGCGTATTCGACCGAATTCATTGGCGTCTTTCCCCAGGTGAACGGTCCGTGGGAATGAACCAGAACGGCCGGAACGCGCATCGGATCAATACCGTACTTTTCAAAGCATTCCGCAATGACGCGGCCGGTTTCCAGCTCATACTCGCCGTTGATTTCCTCTGCTGTCATTGGACGGGTGCAGGGAACCGGACCATCGAAGTAGTCCGCATGCGTGGTGCCGTAGTCATGGACTGGGTGACCGGCTTGGGCAAAAGTGGTTGCCCACTGGGAATGGGTGTGGGTAACACCGCCGATTTCGGGAAACCGGCGGTACAGCTCCAGATGGGTCGGCGTATCAGACGAAGGATTCAGCTCTCCTTCGATGACCTTTCCGCTCATGAGGTCGACGACGGGCAAAAGGTCGGGCGTCAGGTCGTCGTATTCCACACCGGACGGCTTAATGACGACAAGCCCCTTTTCGCGGTCAATTCCGGAGACGTTGCCCCAGGTGAAAATCGCAAGACGGTGGCGCGGGATAGCCATACACGCCTCATAAACCTGTTTTTTTAATTCTTCCAGCATATTCAAAGATCCTCAGTCAATAAATTCAAAGTCCACATCTCCGACGTAAACAAGGTCGCCTTCCTTACAGCCTGCAGCACGCAGACGGTCAATGATTCCTGCGCGGATGAGCGAACGTTCAAAGTACATCAGCGATTCCCGGTCATCGAAGTTGATGCGGCCGATGAGCGCGTCGGCCCACGCACCGTTCACGTGGTAGGACGCGTCGTCACCGCGGGTGATGGTGACGGCATCCGCTCCTTCCAGAGATTCCGCTTCTTCTTCGGGCGTAATTTCCGTTTCATAAACTGTAATCGGCGGCAGATCGCGAAGCATGTCCGCAATTTCATCCACCAGCGTCTTTAATCCCATCTTCTGCGCCGCAGAAATATAGACCACATCGTATCCGCATTCCGCACACCGGCGTTCCAGCGCAGCGCATTCCTCAGACAGCTCAGGCAGTTCGAGAAATTCTTCTTCCGCGTTGACGAGAAGGTCCGCTTTGTTGGCCGCAATGATACGCGGACGTTCGGCAAGTTCGGGAGAAAATTTCCGCAGCTCGTCGGAAATGGTCTCAAAGTCTTCGACAGGGGGGCGCCCTTCCGTACCGGAAATGTCCACAACCTGTACCAGCATCCGGCACCGTTCGATGTGCCGCAGAAAGGCGTGACCAAGTCCCGCCCCCTCGGAAGCTCCTTCAATGAGACCGGGAATGTCCGCCATCACAAAACCGGACTCACCGCCGGTTGAGACGACACCCAGGTTTGGTTCCAGCGTGGTGAAATGGTAATCGGCAATTTTGGGTCTCGCCGCCGAAAGAGCCGCGAGCAACGAGGATTTTCCGGCGGACGGAAGTCCCGCAAGCCCCACATCGGCAATCATTTTCAGTTCCAGAACAATTTCCCTCTCCTCTCCCGGCAGACCGCTTTTTGCAAAGCGGGGAATCTGCCGGGTTGGCGTAGCAAAATGACGGTTGCCCCATCCGCCGCGGCCACCTTTGCAAAGGGTGAAATCCGCGCCGTCGTTTTCGGACATGTCATGGATAATTTTTCCGGTTTCAGCGTCACGGAGAAGCGTTCCGCGCGGAACAAGAATGACGATATCCTCGCCGTTGGCGCCGTGAAATTTCGCGCCGGCTCCGTCCCCGCCGTTCTGTGCCACAAACTTGCGTTTGTAGCGAAAGGCGAGAAGAGTATTGGAGCCGTCGTCAACCCGAAAAATGACGTTTCCGCCGTTTCCGCCGTCGCCGCCGTCCGGCCCGCCCTTGGCGACATACTTTTCCCGCCGGAAGGAAACCACACCGTTTCCGCCGTTTCCGGCTTTTACATAAATCTTGATTTTATCAATAAACATTATTTTCTCCGCCTGTAGGAAGATTATTGACCAGATTGAAGTGATTGGCCTTGTATCGTTCGATGCAGTGCTGAATGATTTCCTCCGCTTCTTCACGGCTTCCGATTTCATCGACCACGGTTTCTTTCTTTTCGAGGGTTTTGTAAACACTGAAAAAATGGCGCATTTCATCAAACACATGCGTCGGAAGGTCGTAAATGGTTTTGGCCATGTTGTAGTAGGGATCGGTGAAGGGGACCGCGATGATTTTTTCGTCGAGACGCCCGCCGTCAATCATTTTAATGACACCGATGGGGTAACACTGGACGAGCGTGAGAGGGATAATTTCCTCGGAACAGATGACCAGCACATCCAATGGGTCGTCGTCGTCCGCATAGGTCAGCGGCAGGAATCCGTAGTTGGCTGGATAGTGCGTGGAGGTATGGAGAATCCGGTCAAGCTTGAGCAGACCGGTG
>JBJFGC010000174.1:0-3721 GCA_051892315.1 Eubacteriales bacterium | reverse complement strand
GTTTTTGCGGGGGGATAGGGTCTGACCCTATCCCCCCGCCTTTTCTCTCACTCAAACCGGTTCTTCGCTGTAATCTCCGGTGTTTCGGCTTCGTAGATACCGCTGAAGCAGGATGTGCAGTATTCGTGGGCACGGTCGTCGGATGGGAGAAGCGGGAGATAGCGTTCCCCCAAATAGCCGAGGGAATCCGCGCCGATGATCCGGCAGATTTCTTCAACGGTGTATTTGCAGGCAATCAGATTTTCCTGGGAATCGATGTCCGTTCCGTACCAGCAGGGATAACGGAACGGCGGCGCGGTAATGCGGACATGAACTTCTTTTGCGCCCGCTTCCCGCAGAAGACGGACAATGCGCGCCGAGGTCGTTCCGCGGACAATGGAGTCATCCACCAAAACGATACGTTTGCCGCGGACCGCATCCGTTACGGGGTTGAGCTTGATTTTCACCTTGTCCTCGCGGGACGCCTGTCCCGGCGAAATGAACGTGCGGCCAATGTATTTATTTTTGATAAAGCCAATGCCGTAGGGAATCCCCGACTGCTTCGCAAAACCGATCGCGGCGTCAAGGCCAGAGTCCGGCACGCCAATCACCAGATCCGCCTGCGCGGGATGCTCAATGGAGAGGAATTTTCCGGCGCGAAGCCGTGCTTCATGAACGGAATAACCATCGATCACCGAGTCGGGACGCGCAAAATAGATGTATTCAAAAATGCACATCTGTTCCTTTGTTCGTCTGCAGTGGCTCTCGTCTGCATGAACGCCGGTTTGGTCAAACGTGACAATTTCGCCCGGCTTGAGATCGCGGACAAATTCCGCTCCGCAGACATCCAGCGCGCAGGTTTCCGAGGCGATGATGTAGCACCCGTCCTCTGTGACGCCATAGCAGAGCGGCCGGAAACCATGCTCGTCCCGGATAGCGATCAGTTTGTCGGAAAACATAAAAATACACGAATAGGCACCCTTGAGCCGGTCCATCGCTGCCGATACCGCGTCTTCTTCCGTCTCATGCATGATGCGTTCGCCGGTAAGAATGTAGGAAATGATTTCGGTGTCGGAGGTGGTATGGAAAATCGCACCATTCATTTCAAGCTCATGACGAAGCTCAGCCGCATTGGTGAGGTTCCCGTTATGAACGGTAGACAAACGTCCTCGTTCATGATTGACGGTAATCGGCTGCGCGTTGGCGCGATTGGTGTTGCCGGTCGTTCCGTAACGGACGTGTCCGATGGCCATATTGCCGTCGCCAAGGCGTTCGCGGTTCTCCTCGGTAAAGACATCCAGCACGAGGCCGAGATCCTTGTGTTCCGTGAACACACCGTTTTTGGAGACGGCAATGCCGCAGCTTTCCTGTCCCCGGTGCTGAAGGGCGTACAGACCATAATACACGTCGCGCACCACATCGCAGTCCGTGGCGGAATAGATGCCGAACACGCCGCATTCCTCATGCAGGGTGTCCGCTTCCCACTCGGCTCCAGTCGGTAAATCGTTTTGTTTCATAGGCGTCCTTTCTCGTTTGAAATGATCGAAAAATCGTTCTGCTTTTCCCGTTTTCTTCATGGAAAAGGGGTTCGGGGGATACTTTTTCACAAAGTGTCCCCCGAGAATTTATTTTTCTTTTACTCTCCGAGAAGTCTGCGGAGAATTTCGTTGTAGGCGTCCTCGACTCCGCCAAGGTCACGGCGGAAACGGTCTTTGTCAAGCTTTTCGTGGGTTTTGGCATCCCAGAAACGGCAGGTGTCGGGCGAAATTTCGTCCGCGAGGATGATGGTGCCGTCCGGTGTGCGGCCGAATTCAATCTTGAAGTCTACAAGGTCGATGCCGACGTCCGCGAGATAACGGCAGAGAAAATCGTTGATTTTGAAGGAATAGTCTGCAATGGTCGCAAGCTCCTCTTTGGTGGCCAGACCCATCGCGTAAATGTGGTATTCGTTGACCATCGGGTCACCCAATTCGTCGTTCTTGTAGCAGTACTCAAGAACAGTGGAGTTCATTTTCGTTCCCTCAGGAAGACCAAGCCGCTTGGAAAGAGAGCCGGCCGCGATGTTGCGGACAATGACCTCCAGCGGAACGATGGATACCTTCTTCACGATGGTTTCACGATCGTTGATTTCTTTGACCACATGCGTGGGAACGCCTTCCTTTTCCAGACGGGACATAAGATAATTGCTTACGCGGTTGTTGATGGAGCCTTTCCCTTCAATCGTTCCCTTTTTCAGTCCGTTGAAAGCAGTCGCATCATCTTTATAGGATACAATATAAAGATTTTCGTCATTTGTCTTAAAAACCTTCTTCGCCTTTCCCTCGTAAAGCTGTTCCGTTTTAACAATAGTCTCCATGACAGACTCTCCTTTTTATTCTAATATGGAAGGATTCTTGATATTTCCAGAAATAAAATTCCGTACAGTCGGAATGCCCTGCACTTTTTCTATAGCAGGTGAAAAATGATGGAAAGGTTTCCCGCCTCTCCTCACATGATAAAATACTGTTCCCGTTCCGCACCAACCGATACGTACTTGATGGGGCAATCGACAGCCTTTTCGATGTAACGGATGTATTTTTTCGCGTTTTCGGGCAGTTCGTCAAAGGAACGGCAGCCGGAAATGTCGGTCATCCAGCCGTCAAGGTACTCATACACGGGCTGCGCGTTGTTCAGTGCGGTTTCCGCCGTGGGGAATGTGTCAGTTTCCACGCCGTCGACGCGGTAGCGAACACAGACGGGAATTTTCTCAAATGCAGAGAGGATGTCCAGCTTGGTCAGGGCAAGTGCGGTAGGAGCCTGCATGAGAACGCCGTAACGGGAAGCCGGAACGTCAAAACCGCCGACACGTCTCGGACGTTTGGTTGCTGCGCCGAATTCGTGACCGATTTCACGGATTTTGTTGCCGGTCGCATCCTTCAGCTCGCAGGTGAACGGGCCGGCACCGACACAGCTGGAGTACGCCTTCATGATGCCAATTGTTTCGTCCAGCTTTGCAAACGGAATGCCCGCACCGACCGGAGCGTACGCAGCGATGGTGGACGAGGAGGAGGTGAACGGATAGATACCGAAATCAATGTCGCGGAGCGCGCCGAGCTGCGCTTCAAACATCACGGACTTTCCTTCGTCGATGGCCTTCTTCATGTAGGCAGTGGTATCGCATACATAGTCACGAAGAACGCTTCCGTAGGTCTGCAGCCACTCAACCGTTTCCTCAAGAGTTACCGCCGGCTTGCCGTAACCGTTCACAACCGTGAGGTTCTTCCATTCAATAATACCGGCAAGACGCTTTTCGATGGCTGCGGGATCAAGGAGGTCGCCCATTTTGAGGGCTTTCTTCATATATTTATCGGAATACACCGGAGCAATGCCGCGCCGGGTCGAACCGTACGCATTTCCTGCGAGACGGTCTTCCTCGTATTCGTCGAGATGTTTGTGATAAGGCATACAAATGACCGCCTTATCGCTGATTTTCAGACGGGAAGGATTGATGGTCAGCCCTCTTTTGGTGTTGTCACGGATTTCGTTGACCAGGTGCTCCAGGTCGATAACCATCCCAGGTCCCATCACGCAGACGGTCTCGTCGCGAATGATGCCGGACGGAAGAAGGTTGAGAATAAATTCCCCTTTTTCGTTCACGACCGTGTGCCCCGCGTTGTTTCCGCCCTGATACCGTACAACAATGTCATAATCGGAGGCGAGAAGGTCGACCATGCGGCCCTTGCCCTCGTCTCCCCAGTTAATT
>JBJFGC010000173.1:0-3729 GCA_051892315.1 Eubacteriales bacterium | reverse complement strand
CCTTAGGAACCTTTCCTCAAAAGGTTCCTAAGCGGGGCCTGGGGCAGAGCCCCAGAAAATAAGATCCCCCACCTACCCCCTATTCCGCTTCCTTGTAACTCCCCAAATACTTGAACTCCCGACACATCGAGGGCGCGGAAGAAATGAGAGAGGAGAAATCGTCGGAGAGAACGGGGGATTCGAAATCGAGATAGAAGCGGGACTCGAAGTTGCTGCCCGCAATGGGCTGAGAGACGAGACTGGAGAGATTGATACCCAGAGCAAAGAAACGGGAGAGAACCTTGTAGAGCGCACCGGGACGGTTGTCGGTCACAAGAATGATGCTCGTCTTGTCCGCATCGGGGTAAACCTCGAGATCCCCGGAGACGCAGAGGAAGCGCGTCCGGTTGTTGTCCGTGTTCTGGACATCGCGCGCCAGCTCCTCCAGATGGTAGATTTCCGCACAGCGGTGCGACGACAGCGACGCAAGATCCCGACGATCCGACTCCGCAACCATCCGGGCAGCAACCGCAGTGTTCTCCGCGTAGGATACCCGAATCTCCGGATGCGCCGCCAGAAATTCCGAACATTGGCTGAGCGCCTGCCCGTGGGAAATCACCTCGCAGATATCCTCCAGACGTACCCCCGGCTTCGCCAGAAGCGAGTGGCGTACGGAGCATTTCACCTCCCGCACAATGTAAACCCCGTATCGGTTCAGAAGCGAATAAACCGCTTCCACACAGCCCGCATTGCTGTTCTCAATGGGGAGAACACCGTATTTCACCTGCCCCTGCGCCACTGCCTGCATCACCGACTCAAACGTGGGATAAAACGCAATGTCCGGCTCCTGAAACAGCGTCCGCGCCGCAATTTCGGAGTACGCGCCCGCGCGCCCCTGACACGCCACCCGCGCCGTGCCCGGAAATGCCGTGTCCATCACGCGAATCGGCTCCGCACCCGGCCCGAGAATGCGGTTCTGGTAGTCGCGGGACAGCTCAAACAAAAGCGAATACAGCGTCCGCGTGTAGTTCGCCATCTCTTCGCCCGCCAGCGACGCCACCGCGTCCAGCTTCTCCGCTTCCCGTCCGGCGTCAAAAACCGCCTTTCCCATCTCACGCTTCGCTTCCGCAATCCCCGCGGCAATCCCCATCCTCCGCACAAACGCGTCAATCAGGTTCCGGTCCGCCGCGTCAATCGCACGCCGCAGCTCGTTCAGTTTTTCTGTAGCCATTGTTGATCCTTTCAATTGAGTTTTTTCGCCGGGGAAATTTTTTCAAAAAAATTCCCCCCTCCCCCCTGACAGCTTTCACCGGACGCCTCGTTCCACCCGGATGGAAAGCTTTTGAGGGCGGGGTTTGGGGCGGGGACTTTCTTCCAAAAGTCCCCGCCCCGGTATTTTTTACTTCTTCGTCTCCTCCACCAGCTCCGGCATGAACCAGCGTTTGTCAAATTTAACGGAGAAGTAGCCGATGGTGGACGAGAGAAAAGCGCCGATGGTGTCGACAATGATGTCCTTCATGGTATCGGCGAGAGCGGCATGACCCACAAGGGTCTCGCCGGCGGCGGTGATGAACTTCTGCATGTTCAGACCAAGAAGACCGTCAAACGTAAACTCGTAGATTTCCCAGAGGGCGCCGACCATAACGGAAAACGAGAAGGCAAACAGCGCCATAAAGAACGGCGACAGCCTCACAACCACGTGCTCGTCGCGGTTCAGAATGGTGATGGTCATCAGACCGAACAGACCGGTCATCATGCTGCTCATGCAGTGCAGGATATCGTCCCAGTGCGGCACCGTGTAGTAAAAGCTCCGGACCTCGCCGAGGAAAATCGCACAGTAAAGGAAAACAATGTACATCACGAACAGAAACGGCGGTACAACAAACCGGAACTTCCGCGACAGAAAGGTCGGAATGTGCATCACAAAAATCCCCAGCGCACACTGGAGCAGCATCAGCACGTAGTCCGCACGGCCCTGCCCGCCGGCTGCCTCACCCGGTTCCGTCAGAATGATTTTGAAAATCAGATATCCCACCGGAACGATAAAACTGAGCATAACGAACAGATAAATGATGCGCGTCAGCTTGACTTTCTGAACCTCTTTTTCTTCCGTCGTCCGGTTGGCAGCCGTTTTTTTCATATGCTTTTTGCTCCTTTTCGATCAATTTCTCCTTTATTATACCATATTCATCCTCCGATAACCACTCTGTGTGAAAAAATTATGAAAATTTTTTTGCGTTTACTCGTTCCCGCGAACAACCTCTACCTTCAGAATGTTCGTGTTTCCCGGGGTCAGTACCGGCGTGCCGGCCGCAATCACCACCGTGTCGCCGGCGGAAACCACGTCGTCCTGCTTCGCGCAGTCGATGGCGTGGAGAAAGAGCTTGTCCAGCGAATCCTGCACCCGCGCCAGCACAGGGTAGACGCCCCACGACAAGGCAAGCTGATGCAGGGTCTTCATGCGCGGGGTCGCCGCCACAATGGGCTGAACGGGACGGAATTTGGACATCCGGCGCGCGCTCTTGCCGGTGGTGGTAAGCGTGATAATCGCCTTGGCGTTGATGTCGTTGGCGGTCGTACAGGCGGCGTCGCAGAGAGCGTTGGTGACGTCCGTATAGTCAATTTCATAGCTCATGGACTCGTACGCCCCCATCGCAAACGCATCGTTTTCCGCCTGCTCCGCGATTTTGGCCATCGCGCGGACGGCACGCAGCGGATAACGCCCCACGGCGGTCTCGCCGGAGAGCATCACCGCGCTGGTTCCGTCGAAGACCGCATTGGCCACGTCGGAAATTTCCGCACGGGTGGGCGTGGGATTTTCAATCATGGATTCCAGCATCTGCGTCGCGGTGATGACCATTTTGCCGGCCTGGTAGCATTTTTTGATGAAGCGTTTCTGGAGACCCGGGAGACGTTCAAAGTCCACCTCAACGCCCATGTCGCCGCGGGCGACCATAATGCCGTCGGAATACTTCAGGATTTCGTCAAAGTTTTCGATGCCCTCGGTGTTTTCGATTTTGGAAATGATCTTGATGTCGTGTCCGCCGTTGTAGTCGAGAAACTTGCGCATCCCGATGACGTCGTCCGCGCGGCGTACAAACGACGCGGCCACAAAGTCCACGTCCTTCTCGATGCCGAACAGAAGGTCGCTCTTATCCTTTTCCGAAAGGTGCGGCATGTTGAGCGGAACGTTCGGAACGTTCACACCCTTGCCATTGCGGATTTCACCGCCGGACACAACCTCGCAGACAATGGCGTCCGCGGTGGTTTCGAGAACGCGCAGTTCAATGTTGCCGTCGTTGAGCAGAATGGCGCAGCCGGCGGACACCTGCCCGGGCAGGTCGCGGTACGTGATGGCACCGTGCGACGCGTCCCCCAGCTCGCCGGGATCCGCGGTGGTCAGCGTAAAGCGCGTGCCGGCCTCCAGCATCGCACCGCCGCCCTCGAACTTTCCGAGACGGATTTCCGGCCCCTTTGTGTCGAGCATGATGGCCAGCGGCACAGCGAGCCTCTCCCGTACCTCCTTAATGCGCTTGATGACCTCGCCATGCTCCTCGTGCGTCCCATGCGAAAAATTGAGCCGCGCCACGTTCATTCCCGCATGTACCATTTCCTCGATCTTTTCGGTCGAATTCGATGCGGGTCCAAGCGTACATACAATTTTCGTTTTGCGCATAAAAATACCCCCCCATTTTAATTCTATGCTCTCATTATAGCACATTCTGTGCCAAAAAGCTATATGGGGCGGAT
>JBJFGC010000172.1:0-3736 GCA_051892315.1 Eubacteriales bacterium | reverse complement strand
ATTCGTCCCTTCTCGAAACTCACATGACCCTGCCCCGCGAAATCCCATTTTTCCAACTTCCCATTCCCCAAACCGGAGGACAGCGCATAGACTGATAGCGAAATTCAGTTTTTCGGAGGGTCGAATGAAAAGTGTATACGGCGGTTATGAAAGAATGGAGTGCGCAGAGCCTTCGTACTTTGCGGGAGCAAATACGGCGTCGGGGTTCACGGGGCTGTACGGAGAGATTGCGGACGAACGGATCCTGGAGCGTGTTTACGTTATCAAGGGCGGATCGGGTACGGGAAAAAGTACGCTGATGCGAAAGATCGTGGATGCGGCGGCAAAGGAAGGCTTCGGAGCGGAATGTTATCTCTGCGGTTCGGACCCGTACTCGCTTGACTGCGTCGTGCTGGACGGACGCATTGCCATTCTGGACGGTACGGCGCCGCATGTGCGCGATATGGTCTATCCAGGGGCCGCGTCCTCGCTGGTGGATGTTTCGAAATACTGGGACAGCGGAATTCTGGAGCAGCATCGGGAGGAAATCATCGACTGCTGCAATGCAAAGTCTGCGTGCTGGGATTCTGCGTACCGTTACCTTCGCGCCGCCGAGGCTGTGGACAGCGAACGCACCGCACAGGCTGCGCGCTGCTTCGACCGCAGCAAGGCGGCAGCCTACATCGACCGGTGGATCCGCCGTCTCGGGAAACCGGAAGCCGGCGAGGCAGGCCGGACGACTGTGCGGTACACCCGCGCGGTGACGATGCGCGGCACGTTTTATCTGCCGACGCTGGAACAGACAGCGGACACAGTTTTCGCTGTCTCGGATGCACAGGGCTGTGCGGTATGTTTTTTGCAGATGTTCTCCGAAAAACTTGCGTCCGCAGGCTACGATATGGTGCTTTCCCGCCTCCCCGTAACGGGACACATCGACGGAATTTACCTTCCCGGCAAGCGTACCGCCATAGTGACCGCTCTTCCGGCTGAAGCCGGGGAATACAAGGTCATCAATATGACACGTTTTGTGGCCGATCCCCTTCCCGACGGCGTCCGCGGCCCGATGCGTCTGGCAGCCAAGGTCGAGGAATCGTGCATGGAGGAAGCCCTCGCGTGTCTGACGCGTGCCGCCGAACGCCATTTCGCCCTCGAGGAAATCTACCGTCAGGCAATGGACTTCCCTGCCCTCGGCAGATCGACAAAAAAACTGTGTACCGAGGTAGTGGAACGGCTGAAGGCACGGCAGGAGTAACGTTTCGCCCGCCCCGCCTCGCTTCCGGGACCTTTCCGAAAAGGTCCCGGAAAAATTTTTTTGATCCCTTCGGCCGCATTGATTTTGCAGAGGTTTGGTGTTATAATTGGTGCAGATAACTCATGCAGAGCTTTGGTCGATCCTTTCAAAAATGAGAAACCGTCTCTGGAGTTTCAAACCGTCTTTTGGGGGGACTATGCCATACAGCATCATCATCTGTGACGACTGCCTGCCCGACGCCGAAGCGGTCGCTGTCATGGTACGGGACTGGGCGGCGCGGGCGGAAACGCCGGTACGGACGCAAATCTTTCCGTCGGCTGAGGCGTTTTTATTCCACTATGCGGAGGACAAGTCCTGCGACCTTCTTCTGCTGGACGTAGAAATGAATGCCATGTCCGGCATTGACCTGGCCCGCGAAATCCGGCGGGAAAACCGCAGAGTGGAGATTGTCTTCATCACCTCGCATTTCGAATTCTGTGGAGAGGGGTACGAAGTCGACGCGCTGCACTATCTCCCCAAGCCGGTGTCCGCCGCAAAGCTCGCGCAGGTGCTTGACAAGGCAATTGCACGTCTGTCCGCTGACGCTGCGGCCATTACGCTCTCCTGCGTCGGGGAGACCGTCCGGGTGGCAGAGGAGGACATTCTCTACGCGGAGACGTCGCTGCACTACCTTACCATTCACACCGTCCACGGCAGCTACACCGTGCGGGAGAACATTTCCGCGTTTGAACAGCGACTGTCGGGCGGATTTTTCCGGATTCACCGGAGCTACCTCGTTTCGCTGCGGCGGATTACCCGCATTTCCCGCACGTCCGTGACCCTCTGCGGAACGATTGAGCTTCCCCTGGCGCGGGGAAATTACGACGCCGTGAACCGGGCGTTCATCGAATACAACTGAGGCATGGCATGAGAAAACGAACCTTTCTGAAGCTCGTCGAATATCAGACGGAGCAGTCGCGTCAGCACCTCGAGGAGGTGCGTTCCATTTACACGGAAATGCGGGGCTACAAGCATGATTTTCACCACCATCTCCAAATCCTGCGTGCCTATCTGGATGCAGGGGAAAAGGAACGTGCGCTGGCATACCTTGATGAGCTGGACGAAAACCTGAAGAATGTGGACACGCTCCTGCGAACCGGAAATCCGTCGGCGGACGCGATTCTGTCCGCGAAAATCGCGCAGGCCAAGGTGCGCGGAATCGCAGTTACGATCCAGGCGATTCTTCCGGAGCACTTGACGCTGACCGACGTGGAGCTGTGCATTGTGCTGGGGAATCTGCTGGACAACGCGATTGAAGCCTGCGGCGCGGTGCCGGAGGGGGAACGGTTTCTCCGGCTGTACTGCAAAATGAAGGGATGTATGCTCTACTTTTCGCTGATGAACGCAGCCGGACCAAAGCTGAAAAAGAGCGGAACCCGTTTTGCGTCGAAAAAATCCGGTCTCCACGGCTTCGGCCTGCGCCGTGTGGAGAACATCATCGAAACCCACGGCGGCTGGATCAAGTACAACAGTGAGGACGGCGCCTTCACCTCCGAGTTTCTGGTGCCGGCAGCGGAAGAATAAACGAAAGAATGGAAAAAGTCCGGCCGCACCAGAGCATCTTTCCGCCGTTTCCATGGAAATTTCACGTAAAATGTGCTATAATAAATTTGCAATCGCTTGTGTTCCAAGGAGGCTTATGATCCGAAAATTACGCATTCCGCTCTGGATTGCCGTCCTTTTGTGGATGGCGCTGATTTTTTCCTTCTCTATGGAGGATGGCGTGGAATCCGCCGCCTCCTCCGGCGGCCTGATCCGTCGCCTTCTCGAAACCCTCTCCCACGATTTTCTCTCCCTCGATTCCGCCGGTCAGACCGCCGCCATCGAGTCGTGGTCCAATCTCGTCCGCAAAACGGCGCACTTCTGCATCTTCGGAATGCTCGGTCTTCTCGTCACCTCCGCGGTATCCTCATGTGGCCTGTGTCTCCGGAAAAACGCATGGATTTCCCTTGGAATCTGCGCCGCTTATGCCGTATCCGATGAAATTCATCAGGCATTTGTCCCCGGACGTGCGTGCATGGTTCGTGACATGCTCCTCGACACCTGCGGCGCGGCCTGCGGCATCGCGGTGGTTTCTCTCCTGATTTACGCGGCAAACAAACACCAAAGCAAAAAGCACGCAAAACATTCCTGTTCCACGCAAACCTGATTTTTTCAAAAAGAGGAGGTTTCCTATGGCTTTTCTTGAAGTCAAATTTTTCTCCGACGTGCTTGGCATGTGCATGTCCATGAACGTCATTCTTCCGCAGCGGTCGGCGGGAAAATATCCCACGCTCTATCTGCTCCATGGAATGTCCGACGACCACACCACGTGGTCACGGCTTACTTCCATCGAACGCTACGCGGACGCGGAAGGCATCGCCGTCGTCATGCCGACCACCTACCTTGGCTGGTACACCGACATGAATCACGGCGGAAAGTACCGCACCTTCATCGGTGAGGAGATGTACCAGCTGTACCGGAACA
>JBJFGC010000171.1:0-3740 GCA_051892315.1 Eubacteriales bacterium | reverse complement strand
GATTTCGCGGATCTCACGGCATACCTGCCAGCCGTCCTTGTTCTTC
This sequence comes from Eubacteriales bacterium, assembly GCA_051892315.1. GTDB lineage: Bacteria > Bacillota > Clostridia > Oscillospirales > CAG-272 > UMGS1696. The sequence continues at coordinate 3,694 of JBJFGC010000171.1, read as the reverse complement.
GGAAGCATAACGTCCAGCAGGACAAGATCCGGTTCATACATTTTAAAATAGCTGAGCCCTTCAATACCGTCACCGGCCGTCTTGACTTCGTAGCCTTCGTTTTTAAAATAAATACTCAGTAAATCGCAAATATTCGCGTCATCGTCAATAACAAGTAATTTTGTTGCCATAAAATTTTCTTCTCCTTTTTCGTATATTCTTTGCCACTTGCCTCCAGCGGATAGCGGTTTCCCGAAGAATCAGACTCTTTGAAGCTGGCTTTTGGCCGCCTTCTTTTATGCCATGTAGTCGCCGTTGTAGCTTACGAGAACTGCCTTTCCCACACCGTCAGCAGCGGTGAGCTTGTTGACAAACTCGGTGCTGTCGCCCGCGAGCTTGACCTCGTATGTAACTTCCACATACCCCTTGGATACCGTCTTGGACTTGATCACGGATTTCTTTGCGCCCTCGCTGACGATTGCACTGACCTTCTGCTCTGCGGCGTCGCCGTCACATTCCACAACGAGAATGTAGTCGCAGTCCGGTGTCTTCGCGCGCACAAACACGAGAAGAATGACGCCGACAATGACGGAACCAATCACAGCCAGAGGATACATGCAGGCGCCGAGAACGATACCTACGCCGACCGACCAGAACATGAATACCGTATCCAGCGGGTCCTTGATGGCCGTACGGAATCTTACGATGGAGAGCGCACCGACCATGCCGAGGGACAGGACAACGTTGGAGGTCACAGCGAGGATGATAAAGGTCGAAATCATGGTCAGAGCAATCAGGGATACGCCGAACGACTGAGAAAACATTACGCCCTGGTAGGTTTTCTTATAGATAAAGTAGATGAACATACCGAGCGCATACGCGAGAACGAGGGAAATCAGTGTGTCAACGATAGAGAACTCTACCGCTCTTTCCATGAAGCTATTTTTAAAGATATCATTAAATGACATTTTTGTATATTCCTTTTCTGTAAAAATTTATTAAATTTTTTCCGTGTGCAGCATCCAGGACGTCGGCACCGGCTTTTCGCCCGGACGCGGAGCTTTAACCGAATTTGCGGCAAACCTCGTACTTCGACATCGATTCACGGCCGTAGGTGATGGGATAGACCGCCATTTTCACCACATCCGGCAGGAACCGGTCATACTTGATTTCAAGAACATCCATATCCCCCGTAGGAACAAGCGACACAGGATGGAAAAGATCGGTTGAGAAAACGCCGCTGCGAATGTTGCAGTCCAGCGTTACGCGGACATTCCCCGCGTCGTAGATAAACGGAGTCCTCGTGTACTCGACAATCACCTTTGGCCTCAGCGCACATCCTTTCATTTGTGCATACAGCTCAGCGACTACACCCCGTCCGTCCTTCAGCATCCAGTCGATATCCCCGGAAGTAATTTTATCGCACTCCTCTCTGGTGATTTTCGCCTGCAGCTTCTGAGTAAGCTCACCGGCCTTCACCTTTTTTTCAAGAGTTATGACGCTGTCGCTTCCGTTATAAATTCGGATGCGGAACTTGGCTCTCGGATTTGTACCGCTGATTTTCTCGAACAGCGCCTTGTCGTACGCGTTGTCAAAATACAGACTTCGTATCATATAAGTACCTTCGGAACCCGTGTGCGGATCCAGCCGCATGACCTTTCCAAGCCGTCTCCGCAAGATTTCGCAGTCCCCGGCGTTGATCGGATATTTATACTCGTGTCTGTAAATCGCTTCCGAAACCATAAAATCCTCCTCTTTCGTAATATTGATTATTTTATCCTATCAATGTGAAAATTGTGTGAACATGCCATGACAGAAATACAAATTCCTCATGTTTTTTTGCAAAAAAATTAAATTTATTTAAACAATGCCCGTTTCTCTTGAATATCCGACGAAAATATTATATAATGAGATGGTTATTTTGCGTGAAAATAGCAGAGGCGGAACGTTTCCGAACCGAAGAAGGACGCTCTGCTCCTGAACCAAAACACTATCAGAGACAAGGCGGGAAGACTTATGAAACTTGGTATTATCGGACTACCGAATGTTGGAAAAAGCACGCTGTTCAACGCATTGACGGGAGCGGGAGCGCCGAGCGCGAACTACCCGTTCTGCACGATTGACCCGAACGTCGGGATCGTGCAGGTACCGGACGAGCGGCTGGACCGGCTGGCAGAAATGTATCACCCCGAGCTGTACACGCCGGCGACGGTGGAATTTGTGGACATCGCGGGACTGGTGCGCGGCGCATCGAAGGGCGAGGGGCTTGGGAACAAGTTTCTCTCACACATACGGGATGTAGATGCGGTTGTGCATGTTCTCCGCTGTTTCGAGGACAGCGACATCATCCATGTGGACGGTTCGGTGGACCCTCTGCGCGACCTTGAAACCATTAACCTGGAACTGATTTATGCCGATATTGAACAGCTCGAACGCCGGATCGAACGGACGCAGAAAATGCTGAAGGGGGACAAGACCCTGCAGGAGCTGCTCGATCTTTACAACCGTCTGCTGGCCGTCATGAACGAGGGCAAAACGGCTCGGAGCTGTGAAATGACGGACGACGAACGTGAGGCGCTGGCCGACCTGAATCTGCTCACCCTGAAGCCAATTCTTTACGTGGCAAACGTAAGCGAAGAGGAAGCGGCAGGCGTTTCCGAAGACAACCTCATGTACAAAGCCGTCAAAGAAGCAGCGGAAGCCGAGGGAGCGGAGGTCATTCCCGTCTGCGCGGGCATTGAAGCGGAAATTGCCGAGTTGGAGCCCGAGGAAAAGGAAATGTTCCTCGCAGACATCGGCATCAAGGAAAGCGGTCTCGACCGGCTGATTAAAGCAAGCTACGCCCTTCTCGGCTACATCAGCTACCTCACCGCCGGACCGAAAGAGGTGCGCGCCTGGACCATTGTGAACGGTACCAAAGCGCCGCAGGCCGCCGGCAAAATCCACAGCGATTTTGAGCGCGGCTTCATCCGCGCGGAGGTGGTTGCCTACACCGACCTCATGGACTGCGGTTCCATGGCCGTCGCCCGGGAACGCGGTCTCGTCCGCAGCGAAGGCAAAGATTACGTCATGCAGGACGGCGACGTCGTTCTGTTCCGGTTCAATGTATAAGAAAGAGAAATTCTGCGTGGAAAACCTTGTCTGTGGAAAGGTTTTCCACGCGTTTTTCATCTCCTGTTTTCCTTGCCGAATTTCTCCTGGAACTCACGCCGCAGAATGGAGCAGGTGCCAACAGAGACGTAACGTCCCTTGACGTGCATGGATTCGCGCGCGATTCCCTCAAAGGTCATACCGACCTTTTCCATCACGCGGCGGCTGCGGTCGTTCCCGATCATATAACGTGCTTCGATGCGGTTCAGACAGAGACATTCAAAGCCGAAACGCATGACGTTCAGAACCGCCTCCGGCGCGATTCCGCATCCCCAATACGCGGGATTGAGGACATACCCTACTTCTGCGGAGTTTGCTTCATTATTGAATTTCGTAAAGCCGCAGGTGCCGATCATTTTCCCGCTTTCCCTCACGACCACTGCCCAGTCGTAAAAATCGCCGGCACGGTACCTGGATTGGATATAGGAAAGATAGCGGTACGTATAATATTCGCTTTCGTGAGGCTCCCAGAGAAGATACTCCGTCACGTCACGCCGGCTGGCGTATTCGTACATATCATGACTGTCCTTCTTCTGCATCTTTCGCAGCACAAGGCGCTGTGTCT
>JBJFGC010000170.1:0-3742 GCA_051892315.1 Eubacteriales bacterium | reverse complement strand
CGAAAAATATATGCTCGCCGCAAAGAAGATCATCCAGAAAACCATCGATCAGGGGCATTATCCGGCCACAGTGGAAGCGACGTTTGACCGGCGCGAGGCGCTGCGGGACGCGGACTGCGTTCTCATCACCCTGCGCAACGACCTCACCGTGGACGCCTGGGCGAAGGATCTGACCATTCCCAAGAAATATGGTGTGGATGTGCACATCGGCGACACGCGCGGCCCCTCCGGTATTTTCCGGTTCCTGCGCAGCGCGCCGGCGTTTGAAGCCATCTGCAGCGACATCCGGGAGCTTTGCCCGGGTGCGCTGGTCCTCAACTACACCAACCCCATGTGCATGTGTACCAGTTACATGCGTCACAAGGGCGTGGAAGTGACCGGTCTCTGCCACAGCGTGCAGGGGACGGCCGCCATGCTGGCCAGATGGATCGGGGCCGATCTCCAAAACGTCACCTACCGTTGTGCGGGAATCAACCATCAGGCCTTTTTCCTGGACTACCGGGTCAACGGCGAGGACGCCTATCCCGCCATTCGCCAGGCGGCGGAAAAGCCTGAGATTTACCGTCAGGAAGCGGTCCGCATCGAAATGATGAAGGGACTGGGGTATTTTGTCACCGAGTCCAGCGGACACAATTCCGAATACAACGCCTGGTTCCGGAAACGGCAGGATCTGATCGACCGTTACATTCCGGACAGCTACGCCGGTTCCATCCGGATCATCACCGAACGCAACCAGAAAAGAGACGCGGAGATGGAGAACATCCTCGCGCAGAAGGAAATCTCTCTGGCACGCGGCAACGAATACGCCGCCTCCATCATCAACGCGGTGCTGGGCGACGGAACGCCCTTTGTCTTCAACGGCAACGTGCCGAACACGGGGCTGATCTCCAACCTGCCGCAGGACGTCATCGTTGAAGTTCCCGTGACCGCCTCCAAAAACGGGCTGCTTGCCGCGCACGTCGGCGCTCTCCCGCGCCACCTCGCGGCGCTGAACACAGTGAACGCGCAGTGTGAGGAGCTGGCCGTCGAGGGCTGTCTGGCAGGCGACCGCGAGATGATCTGCCACGCCGTTCTGAACGATCCGCTGACCGCCGCCGTATGCAGTCTCGAAGAAATCCGCCGTCTCACCGACGAAATGTTCGAGGCCAACCGCGACGCTCTGCCGATGTTCCGGTAACAACAAACAAAATAGAATTCTTCCGCCACCGGGTGGAACGTGCAAAAAGCACTTAGAATACATCGTTAGGTCTTTGAAGATGTATTCCAGGTGCTTTTTTACAATCCATACGCAAAGGAGACGATGGAATATGTATTTGCTTCGCAAAATAAAAAGTCTGACGAAATTGGAGCGGTGCCTCTGGCTGTTTTCGCTGATAAGCGTCACCCTCTCCTCGGTTTTGTCGCCGGTCTTTGACACCCTGTCTCTTGCCGCGTCGCTCATCGGTGTCACTGCCCTGATTTTCGCGGCGAAGGGCGATCCGCTCGGCCAGATTCTGACGGTTGTATTCAGCGTATTCTACGGAATCATTTCCTGGTCGTTCCGCTATTACGGCGAAATGCTTACCTACCTTGGGATGACCGCCCCCATCGCGGCGCTGGCGGTTGTTTCATGGCTCCGCAACCCTTATGAGCATGGCAAAGCGGAGGTTCGCGTGAACCGGCTGAAAAAAGCGGAGGTTCTGATGCTTGCCGTTCTGACCGCCGCTATGACCATCGTGTTTGGGTTTCTCCTGCGTTTCTTCGGCACCGCCAACCTCCTTCCGAGCACCGTTTCCGTCACGACGAGCTTTGCCGCGTCCTATCTCACCCTGCGCCGCAGTCCGTTCTATGCCCTTGCGTACGCAGCGAACGACCTCGTCCTCATCCTCCTGTGGCTCCTTGCTTCCGCCGAAGACCCCTCCTACCTCCCCATGGCCCTCTGTTTCACCATCTTTCTCCTCAACGACACCTATGCGTTCTTCAACTGGCAGAAGATGCGGAAGCGGCAGGAAGGCGGCCGGGGGAACTGATGACAGCAAAAAAACGCCCATCGGGCGTTTTTGCTTTTGCTTTTGTTCTTGTTTTTGCTTTTGTTTTTCATTCCTCCGCCAGCGTTGCGCGTGCGGTATCCATGATGGCGGTAAGCTCGCTGTCGCTCATGGTGGTGGTACGGCCGGCGGCATATTCGTAGTCGATGAGCTCCTTCATGAGGGTGACGAGCGGGGAGCGCTTGTCAATCTTATCGGCGACGATGCCCTCGCTGGCCAGCTTGCGGTTGACCCAATGAGCGATGCCGGCCGCGCCGCTGTGCGCGTCGATGGCGACCTGCGGCGGACGGTTCAGGATTTTTTCCGTATTGAAGATGTTATAGATTTCCTCGTCCTTCATCAGGCCGTCGGCGTGGATGCCGGCCTTGGTGACGTTGAAATCGCGGCCGACAAACGGTGTGCGCGGGGGGATATCGTAGTGCATTTCGTTCTTGAAGTAGTCGGCGATTTCGGTGATGACCGTGGTGTCCATGCCGTCCGTTCTGCCGCGGAGGGAAGCGTATTCCATGACCATTGCCTCAAGCGGGCAGTTGCCGCAGCGTTCGCCGATGCCGAGCAGGGAGCAGTTGACCGACGAACAGCCGTACAGCCAGGCGGTTGCGCTGTTTGTGACGACCTTATAGAAGTCGTTATGGCCGTGCCACTCAAGCAGCTCCGACGGTACGCCGGCGTAGTGCGTGAGGCCATAGATGATGCCCGGAACCGAGCGGGGCAGGGCGGCGCCGGGGTAGGAAACGCCATAGCCCATGGTATCGCATGCGCGGATTTTGACAGGGATATGGTATTCCTCGGACAGGCACTGAAGGGCCTCCGCGAACGGCACGACGAAGCCGTAAAAGTCGGCGCGGGTGATGTCCTCGAAATGGCAGCGGGGAGAGATGCCCATATCGAGAATCTCGCGGATGACGCCGAGGTATTTATCCATGGCGGACCGGCGGGTAAGGCCCATTTTATTATAGATATGGTAATCCGAGCAGCTCACGAGGACGCCGGTCTCGCGGATGCCGAGGGACTTGACGAGTTCAAAATCCTTGGTGGCAGCGCGGATCCAGGTAGTGATTTCAGGGAACTCATATCCGAGGTCCTGGCAGGCCTGCAGCGCCTCGCGGTCCTTTTCGGAATAAACGAAAAATTCGGACTGGCGGATGAGTCCCTTCGGTCCGCCGAGCCGGTGCATCATGCTGTACAGGTCGACAATCTGTTTGGTCGTGAACGGTTCCGTCGCCTGCTGCCCGTCGCGGAAGGTGGTATCGGTGATCCAGATATGCTCCGGCATATGGAGCGGCACGAACCGGTGGTTGAACGACACCTTCGGCACGGATTCGTAGTCGAACAGAAGCCGGTACAGGTTCGGTGTCGCCCTCTCCTGCAGCGAATAGCGGTACGCAGACTGCTCGATCAGGTGCGTCTTATCGGAATACTCCATTTTCGTATTATGCTCACGAATTTCTGTATTCACGATTTGTGCATCTTGCTTTTCCTGGTTATTTTGCATAATTCAGATATACTTCCTTCAAAAAATCCCGCAGAATCAATTTTATTGAGGATAGTATACCACATGATATGAATTTTGTCAATAGAAAAATTTCATTTTTTGTCAGGATGCTGGGTTTATATTTATGCGTTGGGAGGGAATAAATATAATGAGTTGCTCTTTCTTTTCTCTGGGGCGCCGCCCCAGACCCCGCTTAGGGACCTTTTGAGGAAAGGTCCCT
>JBJFGC010000169.1:0-15483 GCA_051892315.1 Eubacteriales bacterium | reverse complement strand
GGTGGTATCAATACCGGAGAGTTCATCAAGGTAGAGGTAAGCGTCCTGAAGGAAGATAAGCGGGATCACCGGCATATCCTCAAGAAGCTTCTGCTCTGCCTGATGGAGAATGGCAGCTCTTGCGGTTCTGTCCTTTTCAGCGTAAGCGGATTCGATGAGCGCGTTGTAATCTTCGCTTGCGTAGCCGGAAATATGGCCGTACAGGTCATAGGTTTCGGAATCCATATCCACGCCGTTGCCGGAGAAGGATACTGCAAACTGAGACAGTGCGGAGAACGCGTCGGTGGAGAGCATCATCATGTCAATGCCGATCACGTCAAAATCACCGGAATCGTACAGCTTCTGGAAGTTATCGACATAAATGGTACTGTCGGTAGAGTTTGCGGTCGCCTTGACGGTTTCCACGGTGACGTTGAAGCCAAGGTCGCCCCATACGCCTGCGACATAGTCCGCAATGGCCTTGTCAACTTCGTTGTTGCGTACGGTAAGGGTGAAGGAACCGCCGCTCACACCGGCCGAGGAGAGGAGACTCTTTGCGCCTGCTACGTCTGCCGTGGACGCAAGAAGGTCGCCGCCGGCATCACGGAAGGACGTGCCAGAGGTGGTATTAAAGACCTTGTACGGAATATAGCCGGTTGCCGGCTTTGCATAGGTCACGATGGAAACGATCTGGTTCCGGTCGATTGCCATGGAGAGCGCACGGCGCACCTCGGGCTTTGCGAACAGCTCGTTGTTGGTATTGAAGACATAAGTATGCGTGCCCATCATATCCGTGATAACTGCGGAATCCTTATACTGCGCACGTGCGGAAAGCGGAATTTCTCCATCATAGAAGATGCCGCCGGAGGTAAGAGCGGAAAGCTGTGCTTCCGCGTTGCCGGTGCCGTAGTTGACCAGCAGACGGTACGGGATAACGTACTTGTCAAGCGGTTCATCCTTATCCGGATTGAGGTAATAGTAAGAAGAACGTTCGAGACGGAGCGTATTGCCGTAGACAATTTCCTTCGGGCAGAACGGACCGTTGGTAACAATGGAAGTGGACTTCTGCGCCCAAATTTCCTCATCGTTCGCGTCCTTGTATCTTGTGATAACGTCCTCACGAAGCGGTACAAGAGCAATCGAGGAGCAATTTTCAAAGAAAAGATTCAGGTCGATCTTCTGCTCAAATTCCACCTGAAGAACATAGGTATCGACGGCCGCGATGCCGAGGTCGTCAACCGTAGCGTCTCCGGTCTTGACCGCGCGCGCGTTCTTGATGTCATACAGGAGAGAAGCAGATTCGTTCGGAGCATCCGGATCGAGCAGCCGCTTCCAGGAGTAAACAAGGTCTGCGGCCTGAACGGTACGGCCATCGCTCCAGCGGGTGCTGTTCAGCGTAATCAGAATGCTGTATTCGCCGTTTTCGTCTTTTTCGACTTTATAGCTCTTCATCAGCGCCTTTTCCCACTTGCCATCTTCCCCAATTCTGGTAAGACCTTCGTAGATCAGGCTGTAGAGCTTGAGCATTGCGTCGTCGGTAATGCTGCGCTGGGGGTCAAAGTCATATACCTCGGTCGTCAGGTACATGTCGATGATGGCGCCTTTGTCATAGCTGCCGGTTTCGTCTTTTTCAAGAGTGGTACACCCTGATATGACCGATGCGGCCATGATCATAGCCAGGATAAGGGATAACGCCTTTTTCATGATTCAGTAAATCCTCCTCGTGCTTTCTTGGAATAAAGCGTAGTTGATACGGGTTATTTTAACTCACCACATTATAACACTTTTTTCAGAGATAATCAACATGTTCTTTCACACAAATAGCAAGTTTCATCCACATGCACAATTCAATGCGATTTTTTTGTGCATTTTTTACATTCAAAATTCATAAAAAACCTCATAAATGCCGAACTTCAGGGCAAAAATGACCGTGAAAAAGAAATTCTGCGGGGGATGAGCAATGCCAAAGCGAAACAGCGACCTGATCATCGAAAATTTCGGCCTGAGCGCGTCGGAGCCGCCTTCCGAAGCCCGTGCGGAAACGTACGAACGCATGGGTTTTCTCATCAGTGCCGCATGGGACGGGGACTGCCGCTATCACACCGTCGTCACCGGAAAGCTGTGGAAAGCACCGCCGGACGACCGCCACCGCTGTGTCCGTCTCTGCGCCTCTCTCCTTCGGGATTATCTGAATGACATGGGCATCGGACAGGACGCGCGGATTCTTTTCGCCGGCATCGGCAACCCTCGCCTTGCCTCGGACGCGCTCGGTCCAAAGACCTGCGACCGGATCCTGGTGACACGCGGTGACGGCTTGCTGACCGGCCTCGGCTTTCCGGAGATTTCCGCCGTCCAGCCCGGAGTGCCGTCCCGCACCGGACTGGATACCGCCGAGCAGGTTTCCCTCCTTGCGCATCACATGAACGCCCATCTGATTCTCACCGTTGATTCCGTTGCGGCCCGTGCACGGGAGAGACTGCAGACGGTCATTCAGATCACCGACGGGGGCATGACCCCCGGTTCAGCACTGGCCCACACCTCCTCTGCCATCACACCGGACACCATGCACCGTCCGGTTCTCTCCATCGGTGTGCCGATGGTCATCCGCGCGGACCTGTTGGACGAGTCGTTCGGCGAGGAGCCGATGTTCGTCACCCGTGCCGAAACGGATGAAATCGCGGACTGCTATGCCGGCATTCTGGCCGGCGCCATCAACCTCGCCCTTTCGGGAAACGTGGAAATTTCCGGTCTGTGATTCTGTTTTCCCCCTCCGGCTCATAAAATGATAGCAAACAACAATGCGCGGATCCAGAATCGCAGCGAAAAATCCGCGGACGGAGGGGAAAAACAATGGAGGAAGAACAAAAGCTGCCGGAAACCAACGTTCTGCTGGAAGAAGCTCCCGTACCATCTCTCCCTGCCGAAGCCGGGGAAGCTGAAGAAACGATGCTTCTGCAGCCGGAAACGGAAGCCATAGAAGAAGCCATAGAATCAGAACCAGCGGAAGAGGAAGTCTGCCCGCCCCACGCCGGCAAGGGCCGCGGACGCCGGGTTCTGCACATGCTTCTGCGCCGGGTTCTGCCGGCGGCATGTCTCATAACGGCCGTTGCGGTCTACGCTGCACTCGCGGTGCTCTCTCTCATGGAAACGGACATCACTGTCACCCGCCTGCTGCGGACCATGCTCGGCGAATTCACCGGCGGTGCGGAAAACGTCCGGTTCACGGAAACCGCACTGCCGGAAGAGATCCTGTCTCCGAAACGGCCGGCGTCCGACCGGTCCGGAGAAGCGGAGCCTTCTGCGCCGGAGAATTCGGGGGAATCGGAGGAAGCTGTCTCCGATCCGTCCGGAATGGAGGCCCCCGCGGAGTCTTCGTTTTACCGGCTGGACATGTCCTCGCAGGCCGAGCGCGCGCTTGGTCTGATCAACGAGACACCGTACGAGGTCGACCTGAATGCGCTGGCTGAAGCGCCGCGCGTCATTCCGCTGTACCGTGAGCTGGCGGAAACCTATGGAGACGACGAGCCGGTGGTCCTCCTTCTGCACACACACGCCACGGAAGCCTACGCGGATTGTGCCGCCGACGGTTTCCGCAGCCGGGACAATAGCAAAAACGTGACTGCCGTCGGGGAAATCGTCGCAAAAGAACTGCAGAAGAACGGCATCGGCGTTCTGCACTGCACCGAATTGTTCGACGATCCGGATTTCAATATGGCGTATTACAACGCCGCGCTGGCCATCCGGCGTTATCTTGCGGACTACCCGTCCCTCTCGTACATCATCGACATCCATCGTGACTCCATTCTGTCCGGCGAACGGTACGTCCGTCCCGTAACGGAGGAAGGCGGAGAGACCGCGGCGCAGATCATGTTCGTCATCGGCACAGATTACGGCGGCTCGGGTCACACCGGCTGGCGTGACAATCTCGCCTTAGCAGCCCGTCTTCAGGTCGGGCTCCAGGACGAGCATCCGTCCCTCATGCGGGACATCAACCTTCGTTCGGCCTCTTTCAACGAACAGTACACGTCGGGGTCCCTTCTCGTGGAGATCGGCTCATGCGCCTCCACCATGGAGGAAGTCCAACGGGCTGCGCAATGGTTTGCGGCTCAACTCGCAGAAGAAATTCTGGGATAAGCTCAGCCGAACATCAGCGATTCCGCCGACGCGAGGGAGGTGAGCAGCAAATCCGGCTTTTCCTCCTCCGAAGCAGCCGCCACATCCTCCCGGGTCGTCTCACCGGTGAGGACGAGCGCGGCAGTAATGCCGTGTTTCCGACCGGTTGCGATGTCGGTATAGAGGCGGTCGCCGAAGATGCACATGGCGGACTTCTCCTCACCCGTGATTTCGGAGATCATCTCCACGGTTTCCGGATACGGTTTGCCGAAATAGGTGGGCAGGACGCCGGTTGAGGCGGTCACGCAGGCCGCGATTGCTCCGCTGTCCGGAATGAAACCGGTTTCGGTCGGGCAATTGAAATCGGGATGGGTACAGAGGTACTCCGCACCCGCGCGGATAAAATCGCACGCATCGGTCAGCTTCTGATAGGTCAGCGTGGTATCAAAACTGGTGACGACAATCTCCGCGCGTCTTCCGTCGCAGGCGCCGTCGGGCTGATTGACGAGATCCACACCGGCTTCCCGAAACTGCTCATGCAGCTCCGGCGTTCCGAGAAGGTACACGCACTTCCCCGCCCTTTTGCGCGTCAGAAATGCGGCGGTCACGTTGCCTGAGGTGCAGATCTCCTCCGGCGACGGTTCAAACCCGAGCTTCGTGAGCTTCTGCATATAAAACGCGGGCGAATGGGAAGCGTTGTTCGTAAAAAACAAAACCCTTCGTCCGGAGGCACGGAGCTTCCGCAGAAACCGCACCGCAAAGTCAAACGGAATTCCTCCAAGGTAAATGGTTCCGTCCATATCAAAGACAAACAGCTTTTTCGGGTTCAGCAGCTCTGCCGCTGCCGCCCGATCCTTCTCCGTCAGCATGATGATTTCCTTTCCTGTGAAATGTTGTAAATGGGGAATTCCCCGGGGTCCTGTCTCAGAAATGAAGCTCTCACCCAGACAAAAACGATAAAAAAGAAACACTTTCCCCGTTTTTTCCCGACCGAAGGATTGATTTTTCCGGCGGGGTATGCTATACTTTCCCCAATGATATTCATGATGGAGAAACGTATGGCAACAAGTATTATTATCGGAATTGACCTGGGCGGAAGCACGACAAAAATTGTGGGATTTGATACTGCAAACGGACAGAACCGGCTGATCGCACCGCTGTTTGTCCGCGCGACGGACCCCATCACCGCCGTGTACGGTGCGTTCGGCAAATTTCTCGATACCAATAATTTCTCGCTGGAGGATATCCGGAAGGTCATGGTCACGGGCGTCGGGGCATCGTATATGTCCAAACCGCTGTACGGTCTCACCTGCGAAAAGGTCGCCGAATTCACCGCAAACGGCCTCGGCGGTCTGTACCTTTCCAACCTCGACCGCGCCATCATCACAAGCTGCGGTACCGGCACCTCCCTCGTCTATGCCAAGCGCGGCGCCGAACCGAAATACCTCGGTGGTACCGGCGTTGGCGGCGGTACCCTCGTCGGCCTGTCCAAGCGCATGCTCGGCATGGACAACGTGGACCACGTCTCCGAACTCGCCCGCTCCGGTTCGCTGGATAAAATCGACCTAAAAATCAACGACATCACCAAATCCGACATTCTTCCCGGCTTCGGCGATATCATGACTGCCTCCAACTTCGGCAGCGTCAGCGACATTGCCACCCGCGGCGATATTGCCCTCGGCATCATCAATATGGTCTTTGAAACCATCGGCATGGTCTCCATCTTCGCCGCCCGCAATTATGGCATACGCGACGTTGTCCTGACCGGCAACCTCTCCGGTGTGGAGCAGGCCCAGTCCATCTTCGCTACCCTGAACCGTATGTTCGATATGAACTTCATCATTCCGGAAAATTCCCGCTATGGTACCGTCATCGGCGCCGCTCTCATGGGCTGCACCGACCGGCACGCGTGAAATTATACCAGATGAAAAACAGAAAATCAAGACGATTCCTGTAATTTTTCGATGGGATCTCCCCTCGAAAACTTTTCCTTTTTCTAAACGAAAGAGTTGGGTACGGACCGTTCCGTCTGACCCAACTCTTTCGTTTTTTCGGTGAGAACTGACGTTCATGGATTTTCCCCAAAAATTTTTTCAAATTCCAAGGAACTCTCGTATGTAGCTTTTCAGCATCTCCGCCGCCGCACGGTTTTCTCCGCCTTCCGGGACAACGATGTTCGCTTCCCGCTTCGCCGGCTCCACGTATTTTTCATGCATCGGCTTGAGGGTCCCCATGTATTGCTCAATCACCGATTTCATCGAACGGCCGCGCTCGTTCACATCGCGGTTCAGGCGCCGGATAAAGCGGATGTCCGCGTCGGTATCCACAAAAACGCGCAGGTCAAGCATGTCGCAGACACGGCGCTCCGTGAAAATCAGAATGCCGTCCACCAGCAGAACCGGCCGAGCAGGAAGAAGCTTCGTCTCCCCGCTCCGGTTGTGAACCGAGTAGTCGTAAATCGGACATTCCACGTCCCGCCCTGCCTTCAGCTGCGCGAGCTGACGCACAAACAGGTCGTTATCAAACGCGGCCGGCTCGTCGTAGTTCAGCCGCTCCCGCTCCTCAAAGGACAGCTCGTCGTGCGCCCTGTAATAGTCATCGTGATTGACGACTGTCGTGTATTCCGAAAATTCGTGGGCGAGAATGCCTGTCAGCGTCGTCTTGCCGCTTCCCGAACCGCCCGCAATTCCAATGGTCAGAACCTTCTTCATAAAAGCCTCCCTGCCGCACGCTCTTGTCGTACGGAAATCTCTCCATATCTCTCCGGAGTCACAGCGTAATTGCGGTTTCCAGAGCGATTTCCATCATGGCGGTGAAGGTCGTCTGACGTTCTTCGGCACTTGTTGCTTCGCCGGTGAGGATGTGGTCCGAAACGGTGCAGATGGCAAGGGCATTCCGGCCGGCACGCGCAGCGTTCATATACAGTGCGGCGGCCTCCATTTCAATGGCCATGACTCCCATTTTCGCCCAGCGTTCCGTCGCGTCAGCGTCATCGTTATAGAAGGTATCGGAGGAAAGGAGGGTGCCGACGTGATAGGGTGCGCCGAGCCTTTCCGCCTGAGCAACCGCAGCGGCAAGAAGGGGATAGGAAGCGGTCGGCGCGAAGGTTCCGGGCAGATGATACTGCGAAGCGTAATTGGAATTGGTACACGCCCCCATGCCGAACACGATGTCACGGACATGAATGCCGGAATGGATGGCGCCGGCGGATCCGATGCGGATGATATTCTCGACGTCATAAAAATGGAACAGCTCATAGCTGTAGATGCCGATGGACGGCATCCCCATGCCGCTCGCCATCACCGACACCTGCTTTCCCTTATAGGTTCCGGTATACCCTCCGATTCCGCGGACATTATTCACGAGCTTCGCGTCCGTCAGAAAGTGTTCCGCGACAAACTTCGCCCGAAGCGGGTCGCCCGGCATCAGAACCGTCTTCGCAAAATCCCCCGGCACGCCGGAGTTATGTGGAGTAGGACAATTTCCCATAGTAGTTCTCCTTTCTTCTTTTCGTACAGATAGTTTCTCAGTCGCTGGTTCCGGCGGACGCTTGGTTTGATTTTACAATTTTGACGATCCGGCTGGTCCCAAGGCGGTCCGCGCCGAGCTCAATAAACCGCTCCGCATCCTCCAGCGAGGAAATTCCGCCGGCCGCCTTGATTTTGACACCGTTTGTGAGGTGTGCCGCAAACAGGGCAACGTCGTCAAAGGCGGCGCCGGATTTGGAGAAGCCAGTTGAGGTTTTGATGTAGTCCGCGCCGGACGCGGACACGATACCGCACATCCGGATTTTTTCCTCCTCCGTCAGGAGACAGGTTTCAATGATCACCTTCAGGACAATACCGGTTTTTACGCGGTCAACGGCTTCGCGTACCGCACAGATTTCCGCGAGAACGTCGTCGTCCCTTTTTTCGCGGAGCCAGCCGATGTTGATGACCATATCCACCTCGTCCGCGCCGTCCCGCACAGCCTCCGCCGCCTCAAAGCACTTCACCCTTGTGGTGGAATAGCCGTTCGGAAAACCGATCACGGTACAGATTTTCACCGAGCCTTCGACGTAGTCCGCAGCCCGATGGACGAAGGACGGCGGAATGCACGCCGACGCGCAGCGGCAGAAAAGCGCGTCCTCCAAGGTTTCCCGAATCTGATCCCACGTTGCGTCCACCGCGAGAAACGTATGGTCCACCTTACCGAGAATCTCCCGAATTTCCATTGCTCTTCCTCCCTATGTTTTCTGGCAGTCAGAATCTGCGCCGTTTGGAGCGAGCCCATCGCACCGTATGAAGCACAGCCTTGCCATGGCTTGTCCGTCGTTCCTTACTTTTTTCTTACATACGTCCGCATTTCGCCGACTCCACGGTTATCCCATGCAAAATACGGGATATAGCGCAGCTTCGTTTCGGTATACGTATAGTCGAGGTCGGTCGTATAAAGCTCCCCTTCCCCGTCGTTCGTGATCCGGCGGCCGGCGGCTTCCAGACAGACCATCCCGTCGAAGATCCCCTCTCCCGCGACTTCCGTCGGAGGAACGGAGGTATCCACTTCGCACAGATGCAGTCCGGCGCCGTTGTCCGCTTCCTCGAGGCAATACACGATGGGACCGCGCATCAAGGCGACCTGTCCGATGTCCGCACGAACTCTCGTATTCGCGCGGCGGAACACCGGCTTCATCGGGAAACGGATGGTGATTTCGTCCCCCGCCGCGCGGCTGCCCTCAAGGATGACATAACCGTTTTCGCCTGGCGTCATCGTCCTGCCGTCCACTTCCATCCTGCCGCACCATCCCGGAACCCGCAGACCGATCTTGCAGTCACATGCACATCCGAACCGCAGCCGGAGCGTATCGGACCAGGGATAGTTCCCTTCCATCGTCAGCTTTACCCTCTGACCGCCGATTTCGGTATCCATTTCACCGGCCGCATACAGATGGAGAAACAGCGTATCGTCATTTTTCCCGTACGCATAGCTCTGCACCGAAGCCATCAGCCGCGCAAGATTCGGGGGACAGCACGCACATCCGAACCACTTCTGGCGCGGGAGTGCAACATGTCTCCGGAACGCGTCCCGTCGGCATCCCTCCGGCTCCACTTCGAGCGGATTGACGTAGAAAAAGCTTTTCCCATCGAGCGCCATCCCGGACGGAATCCCGTTGTACAGCGCACGTTCCATCCCATCGGCATACCGGCTGTTGACATCCAGTTCCAGCATCCGTCGGGCAAAAAACACCAGTCCGATGGACGCGCAGGTTTCGTTGTACATGGTATCGTTCGGCAGGTTGTAATTGTAAGAGAACGCCTCCCCGGACGGAGACGCACCGATCCCGCCGGTGATGTAGAATTTCTTTGTTTCGATGTTGTCCCACAGCGTCCGGCAGGCTTGGACCAGCGTCTCATCGCCGGTTTCCTTCGCCACGGCTGCCATTCCGGCGTAGAGATACACCGCGCGGACGGCGTGTCCGACCGCTTCGTCCTGTTCGCGGACGGGTTTGTGGGCCTGATGATATTCAAAACGGCGCGAACCGTGCTTCGGTTCCTCTTCGCCGTGTTCCTTTGCAAAATAGTTGGGTGTGGTGCCGCGCTCGTTGATGAAGAATTCCGCCAGCTCAAGATACCTTCGCTCTCCGGTCGTCTGATACAGCCTGGCCAGCGCGAGCTCGGCAATCTCATGCCCCGGATACCCGCGCAGCTTCCCCTCACCGTCTCCGAACCGGTCACACACGTGATCGGCAAAACGGCGGGCGGCGCGGAGAAGGCGGTCGTGTCCGGTTGCCTCGTAATACCCGATGGCGCCCTCGATGAGGTGGCCGAGGCAGTACAGCTCATGGTTGTCACGAAGGTTGGTGAAACGATGTTCGGGGTCGGTGATGGTGTAGAACGTATCGAGATACCCATCGTCGCACTGCGCCGCGCAGACCACCTCCACGGCGTCGTCCGCGATTTTCATCAGGTTTCCGTCGGGGGCCTGCGAAAGCGAATACCCGACCGCCTCAATCCATTTATAAAAGTCGGTATCCTGAAACCAATACCCGCCGAACTCATCGCACGGCTCGTCCGCAAACCCATGTCCGAGCTTTTTCGCCGCCACGCGGAAGTTCCGCATACAGTAGCTGGGCGCGGCGCCCTCCACCCGGTCGTTGAGCGTCTCCCACTGATAGGGAAGCACTTCCCGCCGCACCAGGTCCGCATACCCGCGCAGAAAACGGTCCGTCAGCTTTACATCCGCCGCACCAAGAGGAATGCTGCTTACCATAAAATCACCTCGTATGTTTCATTGAAAAAAGTTTTCTCCAAAGAAGCTCCCATTTTTATCCCGGCTCTCCCGCATGCCACCGGCGTTCGACTTCCGCAAAGACTTCGTCGGGGATATCGGTGTCGCCGCGGAGGTTGTTTGAAATGTACATGTCCCTCGCCGATTCAGGGAAGCAGCAGAAGGTGTCGTTCCGATAAGCGTCGCGTTCCTCCTTGTTGCGCAGGTTCGGCAGACGAATGGGAGCGTTCCCGTTGGCAATGGAGCGGTAGCCCAGTGTTCCGGGCATACACATGTCCACCGCGTCATATACGTCGATCGCACGTTCGCGCGCTTTCTCGTCGCCGAGAATGCTGCGGATGAAGTAGTAGGTCGTGAAGTAGTCTCCGCCGCCGTGACCGGAGTTTTCCGTACCCGCGATAATCGGGGACGGAACGTAGACCTTGTGTTCGCCGCGCCCGTTTTCGCCCGGCTTTTCGGTGTACACCGCAATCCGGCCGTCCCCCAGATCCTGAACGCCGCCGAGATCACCGTTCAGCTGGTAATTCGAGTGGCGCGTCGACTTGATGTTGAAGTGCAGGCTCTTGAGCATCGCGCCGTTTTCCAGAGTCACGATTTCCATACCGAGCGTACCGGACGCCGTGCCGAGGTTCCGCATGAACGGCATGTTCGGCGTCTCAAACGCGGACACCTGCACCGGACGCAGCCCCGTCATGTACAGAATCGGGCCGATGGAGTGCGTGCAGTAGAAGGTGGACGGCATGAGGTTCCGCCAGTGATTCCGTTCGCCGTAGGTAATCTGCGGCCAGATGGACGAACAGTCGTGGAGGTATTCGCCCTCCGCATACATCAGTTCGCCGAGCGCGCCCGAACGGTAAATGTTCCGCATTTCCCAACGGACGGGCGTGTAGCAGTAGTTTTCCGCGTAGGTGTAGACCTTTCCGGTCCGTTCCACCGCTTCAATCAGTTCGACCGCCTCCGCCATGTTCGCCATCGTCAGGCACTCGGTCATGATGTGACGTCCGGATTCGAGCAGCCGTATACCGAATTTCGCGTGTTCGTGCGCGTAGTTCGCACAGACCACAGCATCCATGTCGTGATTGAAGAAATCGTCAAAGCGTTCGTAATAAGTAATGTTGTACAGTCCCGCCGCTTCGGCCTCTCTCTTACATGCGTCGAGAAGAGGCTTGTATTTGTCACAGACCGCGACAAGCTCGGCTTCCTTACTGTGCAGAATCTGACGGATCATCGTCATTCCGCGTCCGGCGCCGAACACACCGATTTTGATTTTTGCCATCGTAATTCCTCCGTTCTGTCTTACGCATTGCGTGCCTATTCTGTCATTGTAAACTCACAAAAAACGTCGCTGTCTCCGTTGACCACCAGACGGTATTCCCCCGCCGGAAGCTCGCCGAACATTTCCAGCTGGTAGGTGCGCGTCTCCGAAGCCCCCGGCATCAGAAGGTACCCGATATCGATAAAGGCCCAGTTCCGGTCCGGCTTTGTCGGGAGAACGTACCATTCCCCATCCAGCTTCGCGTGAACCGAAAAGTATTCCCCGTAGCACCATTCCTCTGCCGTGTCGTTGGTCAGAACCAATGTTATCCGGTCTTCGGAAATTTCCTTCGCCTCCGCAAAAACGCCGTCCATCTCCTTCAGCTCCGCCGGCATCATGAAGGCCGGATTCCAGCCGTTTTCGTCCCTCACCATATAATAGGAGGAAGGAATCCAGAGATTGCTCTCCGTTTCCCACGTTTCCCGTACCTCAAACGGATATTCCTCCGCCAGCGACGCAAAGTCGAAATCGAATTCATAAACCGTGCCGTCCCGGTTGTACAGGTACCCGTTCGACCAGCCGAGCAGCAGACCCATGCCGTCCGCCGTGCCGATTTCGATGCCGTACATGGGAACCGTTTCATGCTCCGTCGACGGATTTGTGACCGGTCTGGCCTGCACCGCATCCAGCTTTGCGAGAATCTCCGCCTCCATCGCGTCGTCCGACAGGTAGGCATACGACATGTTCGTCCCGTCGTATGCCCAGAGCGTCATCAGGGAGGTTTCCGGGGATGCCCCTTCGGTCAGACCATGGGAAGCCGGCTTCCCGCAGGCGGTGAGCAGCAGGCCCGCCGCCAGTGACGCCATAACGATTTTTGTGTGCTTCATAGCGCACCTCCGTCATATTTTTTTACGGATTAGACGCCGTGAAGTACGCAAAAGTTCCCTCTGTTTTTCTGATTATGCAGGGATAAAGGTTCCGCCGTCCAGTCGGTACAGTTTGACGTTCGTGTACTGCATCTCGTCCCGCCGTCCCTCGTGGGAAACGTAGAAATACCCGCCGCCGAGCGACGCCAGTCCGGTGGAGCCGTAACCGAAATCCAGACCGTCCATGCCATGCTCGTCCAGCGTCAGCACATCGCCGGTCGTCTCCGGAAAAACGCCCGTCAGCACCTTGTTCACCGGCGCGGCCGCCGCGTCCACGGCAAACATCGGCGGATTTTTGAATTCCGGCTTATTGCCGCGGTAGACTGCCATATAATACTTGCGCGACGCGGCGTCGTATTCCAGATTCTGCACCCCGTAGCAGGTGTTTCCGGTATAAACGAACCTCTTCGCGTCGGGACACGCCGGTCCGCTGCGGTGCATATTGTCCTGCCGGAGAACGTCCGCCGTCCGTTTCAGCTCGTCCAGATCGTACTTCAGGAGAACCTGATAGTCGTTGTCGCTCCGTTTTGGGTCGAGGTAGACACCGTACGCCACAAACAGGTGCCGCTTTCCGTCCGCTGTGCCGCCAAAATCGGGGCCGATGGCGCAGCCGTCAATGCCGCTGCAGCCGAACCGGTGCAAGGCGACCGTCCCATCCGCAAGGGGAACGTCCGCCGCGTAGTCATCCGTGACCTCCCGCAGGAACGCGCACCGCATCACATCGGCGGAATCCATATCGGCGCGGTCGATTTTATCCACGTCAAAAATCGCGATGTAAAACGCGTCCGGAATCTCAATGCCGCCGCCCAGCATATGGAGAATGCCGCGCCCGATGGCATCGTTCTTATATTCGAGCGAACCGTAGACCTTTCCGTCTCCCGCGTGGAACGAAATGCAGCCGAGGTGGCCGAGCAGACCGGTTACCGATCCGATGAAACGGCCGCACAAGTCCGTCTTCACCAGCATGGTCGTGAAGGAATAATACACGTACCCTTTTGCCGTGTCCACCGCGATGCCCTGACAGTGCCCCGCCCGGTATTCGCCGGAAAATATGTTCTTCGGCAGAACTTCGTAATTGATCATAACCTTATCTCCAGATTTCGATGTCCTTCACACGGTCGTTGAGGTCCGCGTGCTCATCTTTGATGAATCCGTGTGCCGCGAGGAAGCGTTCCCCCTCGTCAAACCATACGGTCAGCCGCTCGCGGTAGTGGCAGTCGGACGTGATGAGAACCCGGCCGCCCAGCCGCCGGATTTCGTCCAGAAGAAAGCCCGCCGGATACGGAACCGTCCGCAAGCCTCTCGCAATCGCGCCGGTGTTCAGCTCGAACAGGCTGCAGTGCTTCACAATTTCCCGAACCGCTTCCAGCGCGGCGTCCCGGTATCGCGGGTCATCCTCGGGAAAAAGTCCGAACTTGGTCACAAGATCAAAGTGACCGACGATGTCCGTCTTCTGGCGGATCACATGCTCCGTCACCCGCTCGAAATAACACTTTGCCATTTCCACAAAGCTGCCGCCGAAGCCGCGGCGGACGGCATCCCGCTGCAATTCCGCGCTGGCATCCATGACGTAGCATTCGCCGTGGCGCACCAGCTCGTGGACGGACGAAAGGATGTAGTCGTAGTCGTTGTCCGGCAGACTGGACTCTCCGTCCTGCTCGAGCCCGCAGCAGATCCGCAGGCGTCCGGCATACCGGTCGGACAGCTCGTGAATTTCGCGGAAGTACTCCTTCTCTCCCGCAATGCTCATGGAATAATCCTCGCATTCGCGGGCGTAGCTGTGGTCCGAAAAACCCAGAACGGAAAAACCGCAGTCGAGTGCGGCGGAAATCATTTCTTCCGGGGTGTTGTGTCCGTCGGAATAGGTGGTGTGGGTGTGGAAATTGGATTTTTGCATGGTAAGCTCCTTTGGGCAAGCAGCCCTTCAATTTCTCGTATCGTTCCGACAGCCGCGTCGTAATCGTCCGTTCTGCCTCGTCCGAAGCGTTCGCCGAAACCGTATTTCGCGTAAACAAACGGCAGCCCTGCCGTCCGCGCCGCGGTGCTGTCGCTCACCGTATCGCCGACATAAACCGGATGGTTCAGACCGCATCGCTCCATCACCAGACGGAGATTGTCCGCTTTGCAGAGACCGGTATTTCCTGAGCATTCGATGTCCTCAAACAGCGCCGCAAAACCGTGGGCCTGCAGGAACGCTTCAATGTACCCCGCCTGACAGTTGCTCACAATGAACAGCCGGTACCCATCCGCCTTCAGCCGTGCCAGCGTTTCCGCCGTACCGTCGTACAGGATGCCGCCGCGCACCGGAAGCCATTCGTTTTCCAGCGCGCAGCTTTCCTTCATCAGCGCAAACGCGTCCTCGTACGCAAGCTCCGGAAAAAAGATGCGCGCCAGTTCCTCGTTCGTCAGTCCCATGTACCGCTGAACCGTCTCCTGCGTCATAGGCAGCGCACACCGGACGTCCGGATGCCGCGCCAGAACCGTTTTCCAGGTATCCGCCGTCACCCCTGTGGCATCCCACAGAGTGCCGTCCAGATCAAAAAGAATGCCGTCATACCTTTGTTTCATCGTTTTGCCACTCCCATCGGGTAAACTTTTGCCGGGCAGCCCATCTCTCTCCCGAGACAGAGTACCGCTTCCGCACGGTTCCAAGCGCTTCCGAAACAGAGCGTGGGGAGAAGTCTCATCGAGAATGGTTCTCCCCACATGATTCCGTTATTCCCTGCTCAGCTCCAGCGTCCGCTTGGCCAGGTCGGCCACGTCGACCCGGTTGTAGCCTTCGATGGAGGTATAGAGAGACTTGTGGAATACTTCATACCAGTACGGATCGATGCCGTCCTCTCCGAGCAGGATACCGAGAATCGAGCCGACCGTCGCGCCGTTGCAGTCCGTATCAAAGGCCGACTGAACCGCAAGGCAGATGGAACGGCCGAAGTCACCCTC
>JBJFGC010000168.1:0-3767 GCA_051892315.1 Eubacteriales bacterium | reverse complement strand
CCCGCACGCAAGAAACCGTCCGTGGCGGTCAGGGTCTCGGCGGCCCCTGACCGCTTGCTCTACTACTTCTGATAATTTGGATGTCTATATTTTATAGGATGGGACAAACTCCACGGCAACCAGCTGCACCCAATAAAATACCCCTACCCGAAAAGGTTTGGAGGTTCTTAGGAACCTTTCCTCAAAAGGTTCCTAAGCGGGGTTTGGGGCAGAGCCCCAAGAATTCCCCACCCATAAAATCCCCTTGCAATTTTCACAGATCCGTTATATAATAGAAGCAGAAACATAGGAACCGAACCATAGGGAGAGAATGGGAAAATGGAGATTGTCCACCTGAGCCGTGAGTTTGTGGTCGTGAATAAACCGCGGGGGATGCTGTCGGAGGGCGAGTGTCCGGAGAAGATTGCGGAGATGCTGCGGGAGAGGGGAGAAGCGAACGCAGACGAGGTGTATACGGTGCATCGGCTGGACCGAACGACGGCAGGACTCATGGTTTACGCAAGGACGAAACGGGCCGCGGCAGAACTGTCTGCCTGCATCGCCGGAGGGGACTTTCATAAAACCTACGCCGCATTTGTCACAGCGGACCCTGCCCTGCCCCCGTCGGGTGAACTGCGGGATATGCTTTTCTTCGACCGCCGACGGGATAAAGCCTACGTCGTCGACGGAAACCGCCGCGGCGCAAAGGAAGCCGTTCTTACCTATGATACCGCCGGTGTCTTCGCCCTCGACGGCGTCACCGTCACAAAACTGCGCGTCTGCCCCAGAACCGGACGCTCCCACCAGATCCGCATCCAGTTTGCCAGCCGCCGCTCCCCCCTTATCGGGGACAGCAAGTACGGCAGCCGCGTCCGCTACCACGGCCCCGCCCTCATCTCCTGTGAACTTCAATGGAAAAATTTTCAATTCTCACTTCCGTTTGACCAGATTGTTCCTCTCCCGCGCGATTGATTGCCGCTGATAAAAACACGGCGATTCCGGCATAATAAGAAAGCGGCCGCGCCGCAGTTTTATCGAGTTTTATCGAAAGGAATCGTCAGAACGTGGGAAAATCTCTCGCAAAGCAAGCTGCCGCCGTCACCGACGGCTTCAAAAATTTCAAAAATGCCAACCCGCTCATGGTGCGGAAAAAATTCCAGATGAAGGACGTCTGCTTCCGCCGCGACTTCCCCGAAGAGGAGGTCTTCCGCTGCGAACTCGCCTTCGACGTCGAGCTGTACGTCCTCCTCTTCGCCGCCGCCCTCCTTCTCCTGTGCTGCCTCTGCCACGGCCACAGAAGACGGAGGGGAAAACGGTAAAAGCGCGCTTCCGGGGCGCCGCTCCTGTCCCCGCTTGGAGACCTTTTCGGGAGGTTCGGGAAAGGTCCCCAAGCATCCCCGGAGTTTTTGGGTCAAGGGATCGACGGAAGCGGCCCGAATGCGCGGCGTATATGATAAAGGATCAAAATGAGAAAAAAAGATAACATCCTGCGCATCTGGGCGATTGCGGTGCTGTATGCCGCAGTTGCTCTGGTGTACATAGGGAGGCTGCTGTACCTCCAGGTGTCCGGACAGGACTACTATTCCATGTCAACCCCGTCGCGGACGTATACACGGACGGTGAAAATTCAGGCACAGCGCGGGGAAATTTTCGACCGCTATGGCAACGCACTGGTGTCCAACGCGTATTCCTACGACATTGCGCTCGATTACGCAACACTCCCGGCCGACGAAAAGGAGAGCTGCGATATCATCATCGCTTTGGTGGACGCGGCACGGCTGATGGGCTGTCCCGAATGCGTCGTCGAACCGAAGGAGTCCCTGCGTGTGACCGCTACAAGCGGTGTCGGCCTGACGTTTTCCATGTCCGCGGACTTTCCCGAAACGGTCCGCGGACGGCGGTACGCGAAGCTCGTCTCCGAACTTAACGTGGACGAGGACGCGTCCCTTGAGGAGCAGGCGCGGGCGCTGATGCTCCACTTCGGCATTGCCAGCCGCGGCGAAGAAGGAGAGCTTGTCTATCACTATACCTACGAGGCCTGCGCCACACTGCTGCGGCTGCGGCTGGATATGGAACTGTCGGGCTTTTCCAGCGTGTCGCCGTACGTTCTCATCAAGGACGCCCCGCTGGAGCTTCTGACCGCCGCGGAGGAGTCCGTCTCCCGCGGAATTCTCGTGCAGGTATCGGCCACCCGGGTCTATAATTACCCGGGTTATGCCTCCCATATTCTGGGTCGGGTGAATAAGATTCCTTCCGGCGAGCTGGAATATTATACGGAACGCGGCTATCCGATGGACGCTGTGGTCGGTGTCGAAGGAGTGGAGGCGGCGTTTGAGGAATATCTGCGCGGCGTGGACGGAGAAATGAAAATCACCGAGGACGCGTACGGGAACATTCTCTCAACCGAAATCACCAAGGAACCGGTCGCCGGAAACGACGTGTGGCTGACCATTGATATAGAAATGCAGATGGTGGCGGAAAAAGCGCTGGCAGAGAACATTTTTAAAATTCGTGAAGAGGCAGCGTGGACGGGTAAGCCGCTTACGGGTGAGGACGCGTCGGCAGGCGCCATGACGGCACTGGATACCGATACCGGGGAAATCCTCGCCATCTGCTCCTATCCTACCTATAATCTGGCAACGTTCAACGAGGATTACGCGGAGATTTCATCCGCAGTGCCGGAGCCGCTGTACAATCGGGCGCTCTACGGACAGTACGCACCGGGGTCCACGTTCAAGGTCGGCGTGGCGGTGGCGGCGCTGGAGGAGCATATCATTGAAAAGAATACCTATATCGAAACCAAGGGTATCTATATGTACTACGCCGACGCAGGCTTTACACCCCGCTGCTGGCTGTACCTTCTGACGGGTCAGTCCCATGGCTCCATCAACGTTGTGGAGGCAATTCAGGAATCCTGCAACTATTTCTTCTACGACGTCGGCCGTCGGCTGACAATTGAGAAAATGAACGAATACTCAAAGCATTTTGGCTTAGGTGAACCGACAGGCATTGAACTGCCGGAAAAAACGGGAATTCTGGCAGGGCCGGATTACCGCGCGGAAAACGGACTGAACCAGTGGAGTCCGGGCGATACACTGCAGGCGGCCATCGGTCAGTCGGATAACCTGTTCACACCCCTGCAGCTCAGCGTTTATTTGTCAACGGTCCTGAACGGCGGCGTCCGCTATAACGCCCACCTGCTCTATCAGGTCCGAACCTACGACGGACAGGTGGTTTACCAGAACCGCCCGACCATTGCCGATGAAATCGAAATCTCAAGCGATGTCCTCGAAACCGTCCGCGAGGGGATGCGCGGCGTTATGGATAACGGTTCGGCGGCGAGCGTCTTCTCCGGTTATACCATCCCGGTAGGCGGAAAGACCGGGACAGCCCAGGTCTCCGATAAGAAAAGTGAAAACGGCATCATGACGGCCTTTGCCCCCTTCGATGACCCCGAAATCGTCGTTTCCTGTGTCATTGAACAGGGTTCCGGCGGTACCGATGTCGGTTACTCCGTGCGCGATGTTTTTGACTACTACTTCCGAGATGAAATCGCTGCGGCGGCAGAACCGGATGAGGACGGAGAGGAAGAGGACGGAGAGGAATAAGAAAAAACTCTGCCCCACTCAAAACATAGAAAAACAATATTTCCCACCCCCCCAAACGCAAAGCGAGGACGCGGCAGCCCGTCCGAGCGGAAGCTGACAAACCGTAGCTGAATCAAAACCCCTTGTTCCTATATCCCGCAGTCAGCGAAATGTAGCTGGCAGTCAGGGTCTCGGCGGCCC
>JBJFGC010000167.1:0-3785 GCA_051892315.1 Eubacteriales bacterium | reverse complement strand
CGCTGTTGGAATGGGTCAGGAACACCGCCTCGATTTTGTCCGCGCCCAGGTATTCCAGCGACGCGTTGATTTTCGGAACGGACGTCACTTCACCGGTGTCAATGACGTAATACTTTCCATCCGCTTCAATGAGAATGGAGTCCGCGCGTCCGGCGTTGACAAACAGAATACGCACCTCATGCTCGCCGGAAGGGACAATGTTCTCGTAGTCCGTCCGCAGCTCCCGGTCGGTTTTGTATGGGTCCGCCGTCTCCGCCTGACCGGCCTGTACCTGTCCCGCGGCTTCTTCGGAAGGACTTCCGCCGCACGACGCCGCCGTCCACGGGAGAAACAGCAGCGTCAGTGTGAGAAAAATGAGTTGAATCCGTTTCAATGCTGTAACCTCACAGTTCCCACCCCTACGCCCGACCGCACAGAATCGCAAACCGGCGGATAATGTCCGCGGTTTCCGCGCGGGTGGAACGGGAGCCGGGATAAATTTGATGCTCAAACTTTTCTCCGACCAGACCATTGGCCTTGCAGTACGCAATGCTGTCCAGCGCCCAGTCCGAGATTTTCGCGCGATCCTCGTAGAGAATCAGCACGTTTTCGGTGTCCGCCGTGCCGACACCGAGATATTCGCCGCACAGAGCGATGATTTTGTACATCTGTTCGTGCGTAATTTCCCCCATCGGGTCAAAACGGTTGTCGCCGACGCCGTTCACAATTCCGGCGGAAGCCGCCCATTCGACGTACGGACTGTACCACTGTCCGTTTTCCACGTCGTCAAAGGTTACCTCAGAGTAGAGGTCGGTGTCCACCTCGCAAAGGCGTCCGAGAACCGTCACAAACATGGCACGGGTCAGGTACGCTTCCGGCGCAAACTTGGTTGCCGACACCCCTCGGAACAGTCCGCGGTCGTACACAAATTTCACCGAAGCGTACGCCGGGTCCAGGCGAAGCACGTCGTCAAACGGAAGCGCGTCGCCGAAGTCTTCCTCTGGAAAACCGGTGATTTCAAACGTCTCCAGTCTGCTTTGCGTCCCGCCTCCGCCCGGCGCATCGGCAAGAAGATATTCGAGGGTATTCTTGTAAATCGTCGAGCCAAAAATTTTCGCCTCGCCGTTGATTTCCAGATAAACATCTGCGCGGCCGTTTTCGGGGCTGTAAATCACAACGTCATAGGGAGTATTGACAAACAGATAACCGAGACATTCGGAAAGGCCGGAAAAAACGCCGACATAATAGGAGTTGTCCGCAAGAGAAGTGGTCCAGTATTCCCGAAACCGGTACACCTCCGCGCGAGCGGAACCGTCAAATGCGGACACAACCAACGTCATGGTGTCCGCATCAATGTAATACCACTGACCGTCCAGAAAAATCATGCGTGAGCAGACACCGTGCCAGATGCGGTTCTTGAAGGAAGCCGAAGCGCACCGTACGGAGCTTTCCCAGCCGTTGTGCGGGGTCGGCGTCTCGCGGATTTCCTCGTCGTCGAGCAGGAAATTGTCGTGCAGCACACGGCCCGGGCGGTCGGGAGAGGGGTCATCGAAGGACAGATCCACGTGATACCACGAGCCGTCCACGCGCACCAGATTCCATGCGTGATTCATTTCCATGCTCGTCACCATCACGGCGTCCATGCCAAGCTCACGCAGCACGGCCATATAAGCCAGCGAATAGGCCTGACACACGCCGCTGCGCTCCTGAAAAAAGGAAAGCGCGTCAAACCGGGTTTCTTCCACATCATAGGAACAGGAGGCAATCAGGTAATCGTGGACAAACAGCGCCTTTTCCGCTTCGGAAAGAGAAGGATCCACCAGAGAAACGATGTAATTGACCTCTTTTTCATACGCCTCCGAGGCCGCCGCACGTTCCTCGCCGTCCATTGTATAAGCAAGCTCCGCCCGGGTCACATGCCCCTGGGAATTAAAGAAGTAGGTTACGGTATTGTCCGCATAGAAAAGCTCCGGACTGGACAGGATAACGTCGCTGTAAATCTGCACAAGCTCGTCGGTATTGATTTTATAAGGGGAAAGGTCGACGGACGCAGCCCCGTTTGCCATCGCCTCGTACAGGCGTACGAAGACGCCATCGTAGTTCCGGATGGTCGTGCGGTAAGGGGAGACCGTGTAGGAAGTATCCGCCGCAGAAGCCGAAACTGCCAGAAAAAACACGGCGACAAGGCCCGCCAGGAAAGTGAAAATTTTCTTCATGAAGAAAAATACCCAAAAACAATGAATCAGTATGAAATTTTATATTTATAAAATATAAACAAAGTCTCAAAGAAAACATATAACCGGACAAAAATCGTCCGGTTATTTTCATGATTCGGGGAGAAAAACGGGAAAAATTGCGAAAACTGTCTTTCTCAATTATTTATCGGAATAGGGGTCGATCAGCACGTGCATATCGCGGACGAGGTCTGGGACATCGACGGTGCGTCCGCATTCAAACGCGAGCCAGCGGTCGTAGCCAGTCTTCTGGATGGCCTCAAAAATCTTGGAATAATTGAGTTCGCCGGTGCCGGGCTGCTGTCTTCCCGGGTTATCCGCGATATGGAAGTGACCGATAAGGTCGATGTTCGCGGTAAGGTTGCGGATGACGTTTCCTTCGGAGATCTGCTGATGATAGATATCAAAGAGAATCTTGCAGTTCGGGCTGTCAACGGCGCGGATCATCTTCACCGCTTCCTCGGTGGTGACGAGGTAGTAGCCCATATGGTTGACGAGGACGTTGAGCGGTTCAAGAACGATCATGATGCCCTCGGCCTCGGCGATTTTGGAAAGCTCCTTGAGTGTTCCGACGCAGATTTCGAACTGTTCCTCGCGCGATACGTCGAAGCGTTCGTTGCCGGTCGTGGCGATAATATTGGGAACGTTCATGGCATGAGCGGCCTTGACGCTTTCACGGAAGGAATCAATGAACGCCTGACGGGAATCCTCCCACGTCATGCCGTGGCCCCATGCGGTAAGTTTCCCGTTTTCGGGATTTTCAGACTGAATGACAATTGCGGTCGAGGTAACGCCGTTTTCGTCCAGCGTCTTTCTTGCGCGTTCAAAATCCAGTCCGAGCCAGCCAAGCTGCTCTACGCCCTTGAATCCGTACCGTGCGCCAAGCTCAACTGTCTCATACCAGTCGCGGCCCCACCATCCGCCTGCTGCAGAAAATTTCATAAATTATGCCTACCTTTCTATAAAACCATCCGCCGATCGCCGGCGGAAAAAATTTCATACACTGTTTTATTCATTTTACCTTAATCCCTCTCGCTTGTCAAGCTTTATTTCGCAGGAATTTATGAAAATTTTTATCTTTGTTTTCCGGGATTCCGCCACGGACAGGAATGTCAGAAAAAATCCCATCCCCGCACAAAGAAAAATTCACCCACCTTTTGTGCTGAATTTTTGCAGAAAGCTTGCAAAGTGAGGGGTGGATGTAGTATAATATACAGAACGGTTTCTGCCTTACATTACCGGTTGACGGACGCGTCCCGGCGCTGTATAATTTATTGTAGAGAACAAACAATAGAAAGGTGGAGATCGTGATGCTGAATTCGATGGATTTTCTTTTTTATCATTTTACCCGCGCACTGATGACGATGTCCCTCTGCGGATGCGTCTACCTGCTGCGCACAGTCGTCTGGATGATGGAGTCGCCTTCCGCGGCCCTTTCGCTTTATCATAGCTTTCCCGCTTTGGTGGAGCACATCGTCGCCGGACTGCTGTTTTATGCGGCCTTCGGCCTTCTTCTGACCAAGACCGTCCCCTGCAATGCTGTATGATACGCCCGCGTTCGGCAAAAACTAT
>JBJFGC010000166.1:0-3793 GCA_051892315.1 Eubacteriales bacterium | reverse complement strand
TGCGGCGTATCAAACCAGATAAGGCACAAATCGCCGTATTTGGTAAGAATCTCTTTAATCTGCGGCTTGATTTTCCGTTCGAAACAACGGCTGAAATCCTTTCCTTCCGGTGAACGGCCCCAGTCCCACGAGTTATGCCACGACAGGCCGGAGCAGGGAGCGCTGTTGGTATATCCGCCGCCGTCGGGATCGTGCCAGTCCAGCTCCTGCGAATAATACAGACCAAATTTCAGGCCATACTTATAGCATGCTTCCGCCAGTTCCCCGATGATGTCACGGCCGAACGGGGTGGCATCCACCACATTAAACGGGTCTGCTTCCGAGTGGAACAGGGCGAAGCCGTCGTGGTGCTTGGACGTGATGACAAAATACTGCATCCCGCAGTCCCGGGCGAGAGAAATCCACTCGTCTGCGTTGAAGTAAACGGGATTGAAGATCGACGCAAGGGAACTGTATTCCTTGGTACCGATGCCGAAGTACGCCTGTGCCCATTCCGCATAGGTGGGCGTCCGCTGACCGCGGTATTCACCGCTGAGCATGGAATACAGCCCGAAGTGGACCATCATACCGTATTTTGCCTGTTTGAACCATTCTCTGTTGTTCATAAAAACCTCTCCTGGAGTATTGATTTGCGATACTATATCATACCATAGAAATCCTGCGCCGTCAAGAAAATTTGCGGTTTTCTCTTGTGAAAACGATAGGCTTATGTTATAATGAAACATAAAATGAGCGGAAACTTTGGGTGAATCCAATCTCCCGAAGAAAGAGAAATCTGCATACGATGAAAGAGAATCTTTGTTTCTGCGGGCATGACTGCGCGCGGTGCCGGACGCGGCTGGCGACGGTGCGGAAGGACAGCGCACTGCGGGAGCAGTCACGTTTGTTTTACCGGGAGACGTTCGGCATGGACCTTCCGGCGGAGAAGCTGCACTGTCTGGGCGGCCGGTCGAAGGAGCGGTTTTTCCTTAGCCTGGACTGTCCGTTCCGGACATGCTGTATCGGACGGGGAATCCGGGCCTGCCGGGACTGCACGGATTACCCATGCGGAATGCTTGCGGACTATCAGGAAAAATACGTCAACAAATGCAACCAGGAAAGCGAAAAGGAGGAACGTGATGAAACAGCTTATGATGCTGCACCGGATGGAACGGATCGACGAATACCCGATTCCGGAAGGCTGGACGATACGGAACTGGCGGGAGGGAGAGATTGACCTTTGGACGAGAATCTGTGAAAACGGACTCATCGGCCCGGACAGCGATCATGCGGCGTGGAAAGGCGCCATTCTCGGCCGCGAAAACCTCGTGCCGGAGCGGGACATTTTCTTTGTCTGCCGGAAGGACGACGTACCGGAGGCGACCCTGACGGCGTACGTACATCCCGACGGGCTGGGAGACATTCACATGGTGGCGGCGGCCCCATCCATACGCGGGATGAACGTCGGACGCGTCATGCTGTCGTACGGTATGAAAAAGCTGGACCGCGAGATGACGTACCGGCCGCGGCTGACCGAACTGACCACCGATGACTGGCGGCTTCCTGCGATTGTCGGCTACCTGCGCGGCGGTTTTCAGCCCGTTGAATACGACGAGGGGATGTTTGACCGCTGGAAGAACATTTGCGATGAGCTGAACATCCATGGCGTCGAAATGCTGACGGAGCGTGGAGAGCCGACAGGAGTGGTGCTTTGAAAACAAAAAAAGCCATTCTCGTTGCCAGCTACGGTACTGCGTCCGAAACCGCACTTGCAGCTTCCGCCGGTGCGCTGGAGAGGGAATTTGCGCAGGCGTTTCCGGATTTTGAGGTCCGGCGCGCGTTCACGGGGAAACGGCTGGTGGAGCTGCTGCGGCAGCGGGGAATTCCCGCGCGTACGGCGGCGGAAGAACTGGAACAGCTTGCGGCCGACGGGTATGAAGAGGTTCTGGTACAGCCGACGCATCTTCTGGCAGGAGAGGAATACGACGGACTGTGCGCGTCGGCAGAGGAGTTTCAACCGTGCTTTTCCTCGCTGAAGGTCGGCGTCCCGCTGCTGAACCATACGGACGATTTGCGGGCGGTCTGCGGTTTTCTGGCCGGACAGTATGGCGGAGAGACCGACGCGGTTGTGCTGATGGGACACGGAAGTGCGCATCCGGCCAACCGGATCTACGCGGACTTCACGGAGGTTTGCCGCCGGTCGGGTTATCCATTTCTGTTTGCGGCTGCGCTGGAGGCCTCGCCGACGCTGGACGATCTTCTCCCGACGCTGAAATCCGCCAGATACAGGACGCTGCTTCTGGCTCCCATGCTGTTCACCGCCGGAAGCCATGCCTGCCGGAACATGGCGGGCGACCGGCCGGACAGCTGGAAATCCCGTCTGGAACGGGAGGGCTTCACGGTCCGGACCGTTGTGAAGGGCTTAGGGGAATACGGAGAAATCCGTGCGCTGTACGCAAAGCACCTGCGGGCTTTCATTTCATGACGGAAGTGTGAAGAGTCCGCAAAAAAGAGGGCGGCACCTTACTCGGTGCTGCCCTCCGGATTTTCCAGAGATTTATACCATCGCGGGTTCTTTTTCGTCCGCTTCCTCCTTATGGAAGTTTTCGTTCAGGCGGACCTCGACCTCCGCGGCACGGTGTGAATCGGTGGAGGTAACGGTGATTTCCATACCCTCGTACTCAAAATGGTCGCCGGTGGTCGGAATTTTTTCCAGCTGTTCCGTCACCCATCCGCTGAAGGACACCATGTCCGACTCGATGGCAATGTCGAAAAATTCGCAGAACTCGTCGAGGTCGATGGACGCGTTGACGCGATAGAAATTGTCCGCGAGCTTGCGGAAGTCCTCATTGTCTTCCGTTTGCTCGTCCCACAGTTCGCCGACTAATTCATCCACGATATCCTCCATCGTGATGATGCCGTACGTGCCGCCGTATTCGTCCAGAACCACCGCGATGTGCGACTTTTTCTTTTGCAGTTCGCGGAGAACAAGGTCGATTTTGACCTCCTTGAGGACGAAAATCGGGGGTGTCATAATGTCGCGGATGTCCGCGTCCGTCACGCCGGTTTCGGTATAGAAGTCCTTATGGTGCAGGACGCCGACAATATCGTCAATGCTTTCATCGTAAACGAGAATACGTGAAAATTTCGATTGCCCGAACACCTTTGCGATTTCCTCCTTGGAGTCCGTGAGCGCGACCGCCGCGAGGTCGAGCCGGTGGGTCAGAATGTCCTTTGCCTCCAGGTCGGTGAACGCAATCGCGTTTTTCAGAAGCTCCCCTTCGGTTTTATCGATGCTTCCGTCCTGCTGAACTTCTTCTACCAGCATAAGCAGCTCCTCCTGGGACATTTTGTTGTCGCCTTCCAGGCGGAATACCTTGGAGAGGAGCTTTTTCCACAGGCTGAACAGATAGTTCAGGGGCCGCAGCACGTTAATCAGGCCGTTGATGATGGGGGCGGAGAACATCGCAAATTTTTCAGGAGATTCCTTCGCGATGCTTTTCGGCGACACTTCTCCGAAGACGAGGACGACCACCGTGATCACTGCCGTGGAGACCGTCGCGCCGATGTCGCCCAGCAGCTCCACAAACAACAAGGTTCCAATCGATGCCATCGCAATGTTGACGATGTTATTCCCGATCAGAATGGTCGAAAGCAGGCGGTCATAATCTTCGGAAAGCCGAAGAGCGAGGGCCGCTTTTTTGTTTCCTTTTTCAATCAGTGTTTTCAGTCTTGTTTTATTCAGGGATGAAAACGCGGTTTCGGTTGCCGAAAAGTATCCCGACAAAAGGACCAGAACCACAATAACGATGAT
>JBJFGC010000165.1:0-15684 GCA_051892315.1 Eubacteriales bacterium | reverse complement strand
CTCCACCGACGCCGCCGACCTCTCGCAGGAGATTCTTCTCAATCTCTGTACCGTTGACCTGACGGAAATCCAGTGCATGGACGCCTTCCTCCGTACCGTCTGCCGGTACACATGGTCGAAGTTTCTGCGAAAGAACAAGCCCGCATGGGACACCGTGACGGTGTCCGGTGAACTGTCGGACTACGTAGATTTCACGGACGGCGACACGCCGGAGGAGCACGTGATCCAGTGCGAGGTATACGACCGCCTGCGGAGGGAGGTCATGTATCTCTCCGGCGTGCGGCGCGACATCATCCTTCTGCACTACTACGACCGGAAGAACGCACCGGAAATCGGCAAACGGCTCGGTCTGGCCCCATCCACGGTACGATGGCACCTTTCCAGAATCCGCAGCGACTTAAAGGAGAGAATTACCATGACCGACGAAATCTACCGTCCGCAAAAGCTCAGCATCGGACACTACGGCAACTGGCACAGCGACGTCTACCGCGCGCTGGAGTCCGACATACTCATGCAGAACATCTGTCTCATCTGCCGCCGTCAGGCGCTGTCCATCGAGGACATTTCCCGCACCCTGGGTGTTGCGGCAGTGTACCTGGAGGACAAAATTTCCCGCCTGCTTTCGATGGACTATATGGTAGAGCAGAACGGAAAATTCCGCACGAATTTCTTCATTCAGGATGTGCCGTTCAAGCTGGCCCACCTTCGCTATCAGATGGAACATGTCCCGTTTGTGGCGGAGCAGTATTACCGCGCGGTGTCCTCTGTTTTCCCGGACATTCAGGCGGTCGGGTTCGTAGGCTACGGTCTGCCGGAAAACGAGCTGATGTGGGACATTCTCACGTACTTCCTCATGCGGGAAATCAGCCGAACCGACGACCGGATGCTTCAGGAACTGCATCTGGAGCACGGCGCGCCGATGCGTCCGTACGGGTCGCGGCACTGGGTTCGCGCGGGGGTCTCGCAAGAGGAGCTGAACGCGTCGCCGGAGATGACGGACGACATGCGGGTTTATCTTGAGAAAACCGGAACCTATGGTCTGAAAAGCTCCAGCAATTTTGACGGAACGGTACGCTCGTACCAGTTTGATCTGAAGCTGTTCGGAGAAACAGCGCGGTACGGCCGTATGTTTGACTCGTACTATGTATCCGCTCTCGCAAAGGCGGCGGAGCTGGAACGCCGCGGGGAAACGATTGACGACTTTGACCGCGAGCAGTTTGCGATGATGGTCCGCGACGGCTATATCGTCGTTGAGGAGGACAAGGTTCGGATGAACCTGCCGTACTTCACCCGTGCGGAACGCGCAAAAGTCGATGCGCTTCTGGACGGTGCGGCAGATACGATGGAGCGCGACGCCATTTACCGGCGCTTCACCGGATATGCCTCGTACATCGACCGCTTCCTTCCCGACTACGTCAGCGTGAATGAGCGCGCCCACTACAAAACCTCCTTCGATCCCCACGCGGCTGTCCTCTGGCACCTCACCGAAACGGGCCGTCTGCGCCTGCCCGCCAACCTTGCCGCCGCCTGCACTGTGCTGTACGAGTGGGGAGAGGAATAAACCATCGTTTTTCACGGGAGAGGGCACTTTTGGAAAAAAGTGCCCTCTCCGTACCCCGCCCGCAAAACGGTCCATCCGGGTGGGGAAATTTTCTTTGTGTTTATTTTTCGGGCGGCACATTGACCGCATCGATGGCGGAAATGTCGTATTCAAAGATGTTTTCAAAACGGTGGCCTTCCCGGTACAGTTCGGTATCCTCCGGAAGGCGAACGGTGCGGATGTGACGCAGCCCGAGCTTTTCGCAGACGCGGCGGGATGCCTTATTGCTGACGTCGTTGGCGATCAGCAGCTTTTCCATTCCGTGGATTCGCGCAGCCCGGGCGGCGAGACGGCACGCGCGGCCGGCGTAACCGTTTCCGCGATACGCTTCGTCGACACCGTAGCCGATCTGACCGCCATAGTAAAGCCCCTCGGTGTATCCGATACGCAGGCTGAGATAGCCGATGCTCTGTCCGTCCTTCCGGATCTCAAATTCATACGACGGGGCGTACTTCTTTTCCGGTTTGGCCGGACGTTTTTCACGGCATACCAGCTCAATGACTCCGTCCGTCAGCGGCGGAAGGTCCGCGAAACCGTCAAACCGGTAAGGCAGGCTGTTGTAGTACGCGATGTCATGGGCGGTTTGCCATTCTTCCTTCAGAATCGCGTATTCGTATTCGTCGTGCCATTCACCGCGGCACAGGCGCACTTCGTGAAACTCCGCTTCGCGCCGCATTCCGAGCTTTTCCATGACCCGCCAGGAGCCGTAGTTTTCCGCGTCGCACCTTGCGCGGAGACGGCGCAGACCGAGCGTACCGAACGCATAGTCTGCCATCGCCCGACCGGCCTCGGCCGCAAATCCCTGTTTCCAGGAATCCCGATGCACAATCCAGCCCAGCTCCGCCTGTCCGTTCTCCTCGAGGTACAGGCCGCAGCCGCCGATCACCCGTCCGGTTTCCTTCCCTACCATAACAAATTCATAATTCCGTACCGGACGGCACGACCACGCTTTTTCGCAGTTTACGAGAAAGGAGCGGGTCGTTTTTTCGTCGTTCGTCCCCCAGATCATGTAGTGGGTGTTTTCGGGACTGCCCGCGTAGGCGTGAACCGCGTCAAAGTCTCCGATACACGCCGGACGGAGCGTCAGACGGGGCGTATCGAGAAGGAGCGTCTGCGGGGCGGCGTTCCGGAGGCATTCCCACTCGTCGCGCAGGAGCGAGTAACACTCGATGTTCATTGGTTCGCCGTCCGACGAAAAGATTGCACCGCGCTGCTGTCCCTCCCACGTGAAGCCGCATTTTCGCGCAACCTTGCCCGAGGCGGGATTCTGTACCGCATGACGGATGACCAGGCGGTGCGCACCAACCTCCCCGAACAGGAAATCGCGGATGGCAGAAACCGCCTCGGTCATGTAGCCGCGATTCCAGAAATTGACGGACATACAGTACCCGAGCTCCATGGATTCGTTCCGGTCGGATGTTCCGACGACCTCAAGGTTGCCTATGGCGTGGCCGTCAAGCGTCATTGTCCAGTTGTAATAGGAGGAATCGGCATAGCGGGACGTCCACAGTTCGAGAAGCTGTTTCGTTTCGTCAGCGGACCGGTGAGGATTCCATGTGACATATTTTGTTACACGAGGATCGGACGCCCAGTTTCGGTACATGTCCGGCGCGTCTTCGACGATGAACGGCCGCAGAAGCAGGCGTTCGGTGGCGAGGGTTTTCGTTCCTTTATGATTCAGCATGACTTTTTTCCTTTCTTTCCCGTTTTCTTCCGACGTACATCAAATGCTCCGACCACGTGAGGTATTCCGGCCGGTCGCAGAGCTGTACCGCCAGATCCACCCACGCATCCACGACCTCGCGGGAGCCTGCCATAATGTTTGCCTCACACGGCGACAGAATGCCTTCCTGACCGAAAAAGTGCAGCTTTTCCAGCTGGTCGTCAAACCGGTTCATGAATGCCAGCGCATCGTCAATCTGCGTGAAATGCGCGCGGGTGAACGCGTCTCCGGAATAACTTTCGCCCTCGCGGAACCGGCGGTTGAATTCCACCTCCGACGGGTTCGGCGAAAGCATCATCTCCGGCGCTTCCTTCATATAATAAATGATGCCGCCCATCATTCCGATGAACGATGCGAACAGCTCGCCGCCCGGTTTCAGTAAGTGCAGCGCCGCGTTCACCGCCGCCGTCCGCTCCGTTTCCTCGAGCAGGTGGTACAGCGGCCCCATCAGCAGGACATGGTCGAACTGCCGTCCCGCAAGAAGCTCGTCTGCGTGACAGGCGTCGCCCTGCATGGCATCGATTTCCACACCGGCTTCCTCCGCGTGACGGCGCGCCGCGCGGACGTTTTCGTCGGACAAATCCATCAGCGTGACCCGGCAGCCGCGCTTGGCCAGGTATACCGAGTACCGTCCCGGCCCGCCGCCGATGTCCAGCACCGTGTCCCCGGGACGGAGATACCGGTCGAGAAACCGGCACGTGATCAGGAATTCCGGACGGTCCGCGATGCGCATCCATTCGGCGTCCGTCGCATTGTTGTAAAACTGTCGTATTCTTTCGCGGTCGTTCATGTCAACTCCTCCTCTTTTTGGGCCACGATGACCTCCATCCGCTGGATCATCGGGCGCATTCCCATCTTCTCATAAAACGCGATGGCGTCCCCGTTGAAGCAGAACACGTTCAGCTCGATGTTGTAGCATCCGTCCGCACGTGCCTGCTCCGTACATCGTTCAAACAGCGCGGACGCAATTCCATGGCGGCGGAACCGTTCGGCGACACAGATGTCGTCAATATAAAACTGGTCAAAATCCACATAAGTCGAGTGGTTTCTCGCGTGCTTGATCACAGCGAAGACGTACCCCGCGACCGTCCCGTCCGCTTCGGCGATAAAAATGCGGTGGTCGGGGTGGGCAAGCATGGCGTTGAAGTTCGCTTCGCTGTAGAAGCGCGCTTCGGTGCGGAACAAATCGGGACGTCCGGCGTGATGGAGGTCCGCGATTTCCTTCTGCAGCGGCATAATCCGGACGCGGTCTTCGGGAACCGCGCATCGTACGGTAATGTTCATTGCATTTGTCCTCCTTTTTTTCTGAGAAGATCCAGTGTGTGGTGGGAAATCCCCACCATATCCGCGCGTTCGCAGATGGTGAAATGGTACCTCAGGTACTGCTCAAACTCAAAGTCATCCAGCGAATCGACCATGGCTTCAAGGTATTTCGTGTACATGTCCGTCCCGACAAAATGCAGCCGCTCGACGGGCAGCCCCTCCACCAGACGGTCGATTTCCTCCCGTCTCCAGAGGACGAACAGCTCCGCCGGCGTGGAGGAGCATTTGAACGTCTCCCAGTCAACCAGCCCGCGCTCCCATTCGTCATAGATTTTGTGCCGGCCGAACAGGTAATGGATGACCGTCCCCTCGTTCATGCAGTAGCTGACCGCCAGAATCCCGCCCGGCTTCGTGACGCGGAGAGCTTCGGAAAGGGCGCGGGCCTGATCTTCCTCGGTGTACAGGTGGTACATCGGACCGAGCAGGAGCGTGAGGTCGTACGTTTCGTCGGCAAACCTGGATAAGTCCGTCGCGTTCCCCTCGAAAATACGGACATTTTCCCCGGGAACGGTCGTTTCGCGAAACCGCTCGATGTTGCGGGGAATCAGCTCCACCGCGTCGACCGCGTACCCGTTCTGCGCGAAATAATGAGAGTATCTCCCACTTCCCGCACCAATTTCGAGCAGCGTTTGTCCGGGCGTAAGATAACGTTCGAGATAGCGCAGGGTTGTGAGAAATTCCACGGAGCCGTGACGGGACGCGAAGCGCTGATGCTCGTCGTGAGTAGAGTAATAGTTGTTCAGAAACTCAAATGCGGTGTTCATGGGGTACCTCCTGTAAAATGGAAAAAAGAAAGACGGCGTTTCAGAAAATGCTTTCTGTACACCGTCGGATTTGTGACTTTTTCTTCTGCAATTATGAGCAATTATGCGGGCAGAGTATAATTATAGGTAGAAAAAGGAAAACCCGGACGGAGGAAACACACGGTATTCGGTGTCCCCTGCGGGATAAGATACGGACATATTGATAAGGTTAAAGTTCATACCAGTATGCAGATACTTTTCCATCGTGTCGGGCTTCCTTTCGTAAGATTTGTAAAATTTATCGTATTATACCACGATTCCGGACGTTTGTCAACCGAAAAATTCAAAAATAGGACTTCAATAGTTCACAAAAAATGCAAAAATTTTCGTGAGATTCTTGTAAATTCGGCCGGACTGTGGTAGAATGAAGAAAATCAAATTCGATAGAGGAACGCGGTATGTACCTTTTCCAGCCCGTTGTCACCACTCTGGACGAATGGGGCGCCGTTTTTCAGAACCGCGATGCGTTCGCCCCGCTCATCCGTCATATTCTTGGTCTGCACCGCCTTCCGCAGGCCAAAATCGAAAATACCACCCCCGGTTCCCATGCTGTCTTTCGCGTTGGGGACTATCTTGTCAAAGTTTACGCACCCGACTGCTTCGGCTGGCCCTGCGAAAGTGATTTTTGCACCGAAATTGCCGCCATGCAGCGCGCGAACCGCCTCGGACTCGCCGTTCCCGAACTTGTCGCCTATGGCCGGATTCCGGACCGTTACGAGTTCCGCTACCTCATCCAGACGTTCGTCCGCGGAACGGAATTCGGAAAAACGGAGCTGTCCGACGCGCAGAAAGCGAACGTCGGGAGACAGCTCCGTTGGATTTGTGAGAAAATGAACGTTCCATGCGAACCGTTCAACGAGTATGACTTTCTCCGGGACGCCCTGACCAGCGACGAGTGGGACGGCTTTCCCGCCTCCTTCCTCCGGTCGAGAGAGGACTATCTCCGGACCCGTCCGCACGGCACGCCCGTGTATGTCCACGGAGATCTCCATGCCGACAACGCCATTCTGGATGATGACGGACGGATATGGCTTCTCGACTTTGCCGATTCCGTGACCGCGCCGGTGGAATATGAGTATGCGTCCTTGTTTCCGGGACTGTTCCGCATGGAAAAACCGTATCTCGACGGATTCTTCGGCCCATGGAACGCCGGAATCGTCGCGGAACAGCTCACGTACGGCATCTGCCTGCACCGGTTCGGCGCGCACATCCTTGACGATTTCTGCGGCCGTGCAAGTCTGCAGAGTACGGATGACCTGCGGCGACTTCTCGAACGGTCCCTGCGAAACGGCGCAATGGATTAACGGATGACGATGGCCTTTTCCGCCGCAGCGTCCGTGTCAAGCGTAACAGTGCCCTTTTCCACGGCAAACTTTACCGGACATCCGTCCACAAGAACTTCCGTCACGTTCATATCCGCCGGAATACCGACCGTCTTTACGGGAAGCGTACCCGCGAGAACGGCGATTTCCATGGTGTTCCCCGCGAACCGGATGGTTCCCCAGGCGCAGTCAAGCGACCAGATGGTCCGGAAATTCTCGCGGTGGATCCGCGGTGCGAATCCGATGTGTTTTTTGGTCATGTCAAACGTGAATCCGCTGAAAATCGGGATAAGCGCGAAGCTTGCCATGCTTCTTGCGTAGTTGGAACCGCACTCAATTTCGTTCCACGGGTTCCGTTTCGCACCGTCGTACCGGTCGCGGACCGCGCGTACGATTTCCAGCCCTTCGTCTATCATGCCTTCCGAAATCATCAGGCCGGCGAGAGCGTACTCAAATCCGTGCATCGTTTCCTGACAGTACGGAATCGGAATGGCCGGCTTTTTCGCGCCCTCCGGGTAATCGCAGATGACCGCGCCCGCTTCGTCGTTGACGCAGTACAGACGGAACGGGTTATAGAATTCGCGCATGTCATGCTTGAAGTTGTTCTGATACATCGACTTCAGGGCGGTCATGCGCTGTTCTTTGTCGTAAATGTCGCCGAGACCTAGGATATTGGCGTGCCACTGAGCCAGCATCTGGTCGATGGCCGAGCCTTCTCCGATCTGATACTTGATTTCGCCCGCTTCATCGTTCCAGTAGTCGGTGCCGTTTCCGCAGACGGTATACTTTTCCAGAACGGAACGGTCGTTCAGATCCACTTTCTGAATGTACCATTTTCCGCCCCACAGGTTTTTATCCGACCATGCTTTTCCCTTTGCGAACAGGTCGCGGTAGAGTTCTGCGGATTCCGGTTCGCCGAGAGCATCCGCCATTTCCGCGGCACATCTGAGCGCGGCGAGGTAGAAGCCTTCCAGCCAGGAAGAAGGTCCGAACAGCTCCATGTCCAGCGTGTGGTGCTGACGTCCTTCCAGAACGCCGTCGCGGTCCGCATCCCAGCCGTCGAAGTTGCCGGGATTCCACGCATATTCCAGGGAGGCCTTGATTCCCGGCCAGTTGCTTCTCAGCCAATGGTCGTCGCCGGAAATCTTCCATTCGCGGTAGGACTTGATGACGCCTCCCATCTGTCCGTCCACGCAGGCTCTCCAGTTGCCCTGCGGACGGCCGAGCGGAAGCTGCATCCGGAACTGCATCCGTCCGTTTTCATCGATGTTGTACTTGTAGTCGGTGTCGCGGATGCTGCGCTCCAGTGCGGGGAAGAGGAAACAAAGCGCGTAGGCATAGTTCCAGACGTGCGTACAGGTGCCTTCGCAGGAGCCGCTGTTCTGGTTTAACCCTTCCCAGCCGTAGAACTCGCCGTTTTCGAGGCGGAGAACGGTGGCGGTCTTCAGAACGGACATGGTGGCGGATGCCGCTTCGATCACCTCTTCCGGCAGCGTGGACGCGAACAGTTCGTCCCGGAACCGAACGGTTTCGGCACGCAGGCGTTCCCAGTTGCTGATGCAGTACGCCGCGCTGTCCATGGAGTCGTGGAACAGGGTGGCGTAATAGTTCTTCCAGGTCACGTCGCGTTCGACCCCATCGTCGCCCTTTTCCTTCATGGGATTCCAGTAATTGTAGTTGTTCGGCTTGCTCCAGGTCAGAACGAAGCGGAAGGTGATCGTTTCGCCGGGCTGTGCGGTTTTCCGGATGGCGAGGGTACCGTGATCGTAGCCCGCGGGCCAGTCGTAGGTACGGTTTCGGAATTCGCTCATTTCCGTGAAGTTGCGCCAATAGGTTTCGATGGCGTCGCTCCATCCGCCGCGGTACCAGCACTGCTGATAGCTGCCGTCCCGGTCGGGGGTGGCGACGGTCAGGTCGTATTTGTCGATGCTGTCGTCGGGGACATCGTTCTGACCGAAGAAAATACCGCGCATGGTGTCCTTGGCAAAGTAGGTGTTCACACCGTTTCCGTTCGGGTTCTGCAGAGCGAACACGCCGGTATAGGTCACGGGACGGTCCGTCGGATTGTCGACGGCAATCTCGAAGAAGGCGGCCGGGATGCTGGAGTCGCGGTCGTTCCGCGGGATAAACGGGTTCAAGGCGGTCAGGTGCGGTTTGCCGGGGAAATGGTCGTCCTCGAAGGCGATTTCAGCGACGGGAAAGCGGCCGTCGAACACGCACTTCCGGAAATGCGGAAAGCCGGCCATCGTGGAACCGGGCATCCCGTGACCGTAGTTCATGGCATACTGACCGGCGTAGTTGATGCCGCAGTCGCCGTTGAGAACACGGGCATCGAGGAGCCGGCCCTGCTCATCCTCCGCTTTGATCGCGAGATGAGAGTGACCGAGAGTGGAGCCTTTCGCGGGACGGTTGGCGATTTCCCAGTCGACAAAGCGTCCGTTTCCGGCAAGTCCGACCGACCCGGTGCCGATGCCGCCGAGCGGGAAGGAAATGTAGTCCGTGCGATGGCCTTCGTAGGTGGTTCTTTTCATGGTGATTTCCTTTCTCGGAGAAAATTTTTTCTTCCGTCACAGTGATGCGCATGCGGCGGAACTCAATAGAGGATAAGCTGATTATAGCAGATAGAAAAAGAATTTGCAACATTTCAGAAAAATTTGCATCGTTCATTCAGTATTCATATTTATATGGTATGCTGTAGACATCAATATTTTGGGAAAGATTCCGAAAGGAAATTTTGTTATGAATACAATAGAGTTTTCCATGTCCATTCCCGTTCGCGATTCCTATGACATCGTCGTCTGCGGCGGCGGCATCGCAGGCTGCGCGGCAGCTCTGGAGGGGGCGCGTCACGGAAAGAAGGTTCTGCTTCTTGAGAAGAGCACCGTCCTCGGCGGACTGGCCACGATGGGGCTGATCAACTTTTTCGTCCCCATGTGCAACGGGCGGGGAACGCAGATCTGCCGCGGTATGGCGGAGGAATTTCTGCGTCTCTCCATCACGTACGGGTACGACACCATCCCCGAACCGTGGAAAAACGGCGAACCCACCGAACCCACCGCGGTCCGCTATATGACCTCGTACTCCCCGTACCTGTTCGCCATGCAGCTCACCGAGCTTCTCACCAACGCCGGCGTGAAGCTGCTGTTTGACTGCATAGCCTCCTACCCCATCATGGACGGCGGACACTGCACCGGCGTTGTCACCGACAGCAAATCCGGTCT
Source organism: Eubacteriales bacterium (assembly GCA_051892315.1). Classification (GTDB taxonomy): domain Bacteria; phylum Bacillota; class Clostridia; order Oscillospirales; family CAG-272; genus UMGS1696. The sequence continues at coordinate 5,692 of JBJFGC010000165.1, read as the reverse complement.
GGAATTCTACGGTGCGCGTCAGGTCATCGACACCACCGGTGACTGCGATATCGTGAAGCGTGCCGGCATTCCGACCGTGGACGGCCGCAATTTCTATACCTACATCGCCCGCGAGGTCACGCTTGACAGCTGCCGCGAAGCCATCGAAAGCGGCCGTGCTGAACGCGCAGTCATCGGTGTCCACGGCGGAAACGCCAATCTGTACGGCGGCGGTCAGCCGGAAGGTGTTCCGCTGTACTGGGGCAGCGACGTGGAAACCGTGTCGGATTACCTCATCCATAACCAACGCGACCTCCTCGGAAAGCTGAAAAAGAACGATCGCTTCAGCCGCGAAGTGACCACCCTCCCCATGATGCCGCAATTCCGCACGACGCGCCGCATCGACGGGGACATCACCGTCCATGAGGAGGACCATTACCGCCATTTCGACGACTCAGTCTGCGCCATCTGCGACTTCGACCGGCGGGATTACCTATACGAGGTTCCCCTCCGTTCGCTCACCCGCCGCGGATACGACAACATCATGACCGCAGGCCGCAGCGCGTCGGCGGATGGATATGCGTGGGACGTGTTCCGCGTGATTCCGCCGGCGATTCTGACCGGTCAGGCAGCGGCGGTCACGGCCTGCCATGCCATTGATACCGGCTGCGCAGTCGCGGACGGCGATATCCGCGCCATCCAGTCCACACTGGAGAGCGAAAATGTCATGATTCATTTTGACGATTCTTTGATTCCGGAAGGAAAGGGGGGCGCGGACGGCCATGCGGAAGGGCATCTTTGAAGGAATGGCGGCCGGAATGCTGATCGGCATCGGCGGCGCCGTATTCTGCGCATGCGAAAACAAAGTCGTCGGCGCGGTTCTGTTTACGGTAGCACTGCTGTCCATCTGCCTGATGGGACTGCAGCTGTTCACCGGCAAGGTGGGCTTTCTGGTCGCCAGTCACACGAAAGCGGATCTCGTTTCCCTGGCAGGCTGTCTCATCGGAAATGCGCTGGGTACGCTGCTCTGCGCCATCACAGTCTACTTCGGCCGGAACCCACTGTCGGTCCGCGCGGCGGAACTGGTGGCAGCCAAGCTGCAGCTGACGTTTCCGGAGGTTTTTCTGTCCGCGGTGCTCTGCGGCATCCTGATGTACACGGCAGTGTATTGTTATAAGGTAAAAAATACGCCGGCGGCAATTTTCTTCTGTGTACCGGTCTTTATTCTGTCCGGCTTCGAGCATTCCATCGCCGACATGTTCTACTTCTTTGCGGCGCTGAGCTTCACGCCGGCCTCCTTCGTTTTTCTTCTCACCGTTGTCCTCGGCAATTCCGTCGGCGGCATGCTGATTCCGGCGCTTGTACATCTGGGAGAGGAATAAGCAAGCAGTCGGGGGAAAGCCGTTTCCAGCCGGTTTTCTCCCGCATCCCTTTTGAGAAATTTTTTGACGATCGGCAGATCGGAAAAAGGAGATTTTTTATGAACAACATTCGCTTTGGTATCATCGGAGCCGGAGGGATTGCGTCCAAGTTCTGTGACGCCGTCCGGCGCGTCGAGGGCGCAGAGGTGTGCGCGGTCGCCAGCAAATCCGAGGAACGCGCCCAGGCCTTCGCTGAGAAAAACGGCGTCCCGCAGGCCTACGGCTCCTACGAAGCCATGCTGAAGGAGGCGGGCGTCGACGCCGTGTACATTGCGACGACGCACAATTTCCATATGGACAACCTCCGTCTCTGCTTTGCGTACGGCAAGCATGTCCTCTGTGAAAAGGCCATGGTGCTGACAGCCGACGATGCACGGGAGGCGTTCCGTCTGGCGGAGGAAAAAGGCGTGTTCTGCATGGAGGCCATGTGGTCGAACTTCCTGCCGTCGGTGCAGAAAGCAAAGGAATGGATCACCTCCGGCGCCATCGGAACTCTTCAGTCCGTCAGCGCGGTTATCGGCTTCAACGGCGGCGGAAATCCCGAAAGCCGGCTTTTCAATCCCAGTCTTGCGGGCGGTGCGATGTACGACATCGGCGTGTATCCCGCGGAAATCGTTTCCTATCTGGTGGGTGAACCCATCCGCGACTGTGTCGGCCTGTGGCGTCCTCATCCCCTGACCGGCGTGGACGAACGCGCGTCGTTCCTGCTCCGCTACGACAGCTGCGATGCGGCCATCCAGTGCCTGCTGACTTCCAATGCCCGGGAATATACCATCCTTAACGGCTCCGACGGCTGCGTCGAGCTTCCCTTCGGCAGCAGCGGCTTCCTCGCGAAACGCTACGACAGCCGCCGCCAGCTTGCCGAAACCTTTGAAGGCACCTTTGAGAATGGTTTTGTCTTTGAAATCGAAGAAATGCTCCGCTGCATCCGCGCGGGCAGACTCACGTCCGAAATCATGCCGCCTGAAGCGACGATTCAGTGTGCGGAAATTTACGACAAGGTTCTGCGGGGAAAAAGCAAATGAGTAATTTTGAAGTGACCTTCACCGTGGCCTCCGGAACTGCGGCGGTCGGCTCGGCCATTGTTTTTACCTATGACGAGAAGAAACTCACCGTTCAGCTGTTCTACGACTTTCGTGATATTCCCCTGCTGCTCACGGCGCCTGCCAAATCCGGTGATACCGTCGTGCTGACGGTACGGCCGCACCGTACTGCTCTCCGTGTGAACGGAGAGCTTCTTGACGAAGAATGGGGCTGCGGCCGTCTTGCAGGCGAAAGCGACCGGTTCGTTAGCGGCGACTTTCCGCTGACCGTTGCGGAAATCGCGCCGGAAGACTTTGCCGGACTTCCCGCGGTCACCCGGGCGGGCATTTCCACAGAGGAGCTTCGGCTTCCCGGCGTGAACATCGGCGACTGCATCCCTTTTTCCGACGATTCCGCGGAAGGGGACGGAAAATATCATTTGTTTTATCTCTACGATCGGCATCATCACGGCAGCAAATGGGGGCTTGGCGCACACCAGTGGGCGCATGTCTCAACCCTCGACTGCAAAACGTGGGATGAACATCCCATGGCAATCTCCATCACGGAACCGTGGGAAGGCTCCATCTGTCCCGGTTCTGTTGTCCGTACAGGCGATCGATTCTACGCCTGGTATGCGGTACGTATGGCCGACGGGTCCCCGGCGCATATCACCTATGCCGTCTCGGAGGACAATGTCCATTTCACCAAATCCGGCCATTTTTTCACCCTTCCCGCCGCCTATGAGCCATCCAGTGCGCGCGATCCGAAGGTGATTGCCCTGGACGGAACCTTTCATATGTTTGTGACAACAACCCGCGTATCCTCCGGAAACGGCTGTCTGGCCCATTTGACGGCGGATACGGCGGACTTTACGTCATTTACCGACTGCGGCGCAATCCTTGAATGGGAGGATGGAAATCAACCCGAATGCCCCGACTGGTTCGCAATGGGGGACACTTTCTATCTCATCTACTCCATCCATGGTACGGCCCGCTACCTGTACTCAGCTTCTCCGTTTGACGGATGGAAAAAGCCGGTCGAAGACAGAATCCCCTGCGGACGCGTTCCCAAAGCAGCACGGCTGGGCGAAAAATGGATTTTTGCCGGATTCCGGACCCCCGGGGAATACGCCGGAGATGTCGTATTCGCGGAAGCAGTTCAGAACGCGGACAAAACGCTGAAATTCATCCCCTTTGCAAAGGAACCGTGAGAACATGCAGACAATTTTCGTCGGATCTCCGGGAGCATCCATCTGCAGAAACCGGGTTCTTTTCTCGACACTTTTAAGAAAAATCTTGCAATATCCAAAAACACATGGTATAATATCCTAAATTTCAGTCCAGAAGACCAGGAGATTTTTATGCTTTTTAATTCCATTGAGTTTCTGATTTTCTTTCCCATTGTTATTACCGTCTTTTTTCTCCTGCCGCACCGCTTCCGACGGTATTTCCTGCTCGCGGCCAGCTGCTATTTTTACATGTCCTTCATTCCGAAGTACATCCTCATCCTTTTATTCACGACTCTTGTGGACTACTTCGGTGCTCTGGGGGCGGAAAAAATGCGCGAGGCCGGCTCGCCGCGCCGAAGCAAAGCAGTTTTTCTCACGGCCATTTTGCTGAACATCGGTCTTCTGGTCTTCTTCAAATACCTGGGACTTCTTGAGGACACCATCAATTTCTTCGGTCATATGATCGACATGCGAACCGTCGTTCTTCCCGAAATTACGCTGCCCATCGGAATTTCGTTCCACACCTTCCAGAGCATGGGCTACCTCATCGACGTTTACCTCGGACGGGAAAAGGCGGAAAAGAGCTTCATTGACTTCGCGCTGTTCCTTATGTTCTTCCCGCAGCTTGTGGCCGGCCCGATTGAACGAAGCTCCAACCTGTTCTCCCAGCTCAAGACAGAACATTTTCTGAAATACGAAAACATTTCCTACGGCGGAAAAATGATGCTGTGGGGCATGTTCAAAAAAGTCGTTGTAGCCGACAACCTCGCCATGTTCGCGGACGCCGTGTTCGGTGACGTGCACGCGTATTCCGGATGGGGGCTGATCCTCGGCATCCTCTGCTTTACGATACAGATTTACTGCGACTTCTCCGGCTATTCTGACATTGCCATCGGTGCCGCGCGGGTTATGGACATCCGCCTCATGAAAAACTTCGACACCCCGTATTTTTCCAAATCCGTGCCGGAATTCTGGCGGAGATGGCACATTTCCCTTTCCACCTGGTTCAAGGATTACATTTACATACCGCTCGGCGGCAACCGCGTCAGCAAGCCCCGCTGGTGCTTCAATCAGCTGGTTACCTTTGCCGTCTCCGGCATCTGGCACGGTGCATCCTTCACCTTTGTGGTCTGGGGACTGCTCAACGGGATTTACATCGTGATTTCCCGTTTTGTGAAGCCCATCCGTGACAAAATCAAGGAGGTTCTCGGCATTGCAAAAGTGGCATGGCTCAACTCCGGAATTGCGATGGCCGTGACCTTCTGCCTGATTTCTCTCACGTGGGTCTTCTTCCGTGCGGACACCTTCTCGGACGCCTTCTACGTACTCGGCCACCTGTTCTCCGGAACCGTCTGCGAATTTCCTCACATCACCGCTTTCCGCGGCTACATAGCCGCCTGCGCGCCGGTGCTTCTCCTTGCGGTGGAAGCCCTGTCGAAATCGCAGAAGGTCACGTCGTGGTACCTCTCCGGGACCAAAGCCGCGCAGGGAGTGCGCATCGCGTCGTATGCACTTCTTCTGTTCGTGATTGTCATTTTCGGCGCGTACGACAACAAATCCTTTATTTACTTCCAGTTCTGACGGGACAGTCCGGCGGAAATTCAACGAAGAAACGGTAAAAATTGAACGGAGGTTCTACCGACCATGACGGAAAAACACGAACTGCGCTGTCTGCCGCGCGTTTTTATCAAAGGCTTTCTTGTAATCGGCCTTGCGTTTCTGATGGCGTTTGGGCTGAACCATGCCATGCAGTCCTTCCTGGACGATGAAGTGGCGGCGGTACAGGCGGCAGCGGAACGGGCAGCGAAAATCGAAGAAGCCCTTCTTGCGGCCGAAAACGAAGCCGAGGCCCGGCGTCTCGAAGCGGAGCTGGCAGTAAAAAAAGCGGAGCAGTATGAGGAATTCTACCAGAAGTACAAGACCCGCCACTGCTACCACTATTATGGCCAGTTTTATGAAATGTTTGAAAATATGTACAACGCGGACACCATCTTCATCGGAACCTCTCATACGGCCCACGGCGTCAATCCGCTGTACTTTG
>JBJFGC010000164.1:0-3823 GCA_051892315.1 Eubacteriales bacterium | reverse complement strand
TTTTGAGTTGTCTTTTCTATTTTATTTCTGTTACTTATCTATTGTACCATAACAAGCGCATTCCAACAAATTTCTCCGACTCCCTTGACATTTCCCGGAAAAAGATGTATAATAGCAAAAGGAAGGAATCTCAGAAACAGAGTCTTCCGAGCAATTATTACGGACCACTCCGGTGGGAGTTAAGGCCATACGGACAGCCGGGTCCACTGCCGATTGGCGGCATCGCCGCCTTATTGATTGAGTTAAAAGCTCAAATTTTATGAGTTGGTTACTTTATAACCGAAATGCGTAATTTACGCAAACTTGTGAAACGGTCAATAAAGAGTAGTAAAAGTATTCTTGCTATATAGACTCTGTAAATCCCGCTTATCCGCTTCGCCCCTTCCTGTTTTTGGCTGTTTGAGCCGTGCAGAACCGTTGGCGGAACGCTTTCAAAGTGAATCCTTCTGTTTTGCTTTTGGATATTCGGAAAAGAAACGCAAGTTGTGTAATTACAGCTTGCGTTTTTTGTCGCTGTGAGGTGGAAGAGTGTGAAAGAGAACGAAACCGTAAAAATCGACCAGAACCGGGCACCCATCTATGAGGCGCTGCAAACCTTTCGTCAGATGCGCGTGGTCCCCTTCGACGTGCCCGGCCATAAGCACGGGCGCGGAAATCCCGAGCTGACCGCCTTTTTGGGGGAACAATGCGTCAGCATCGATGTGAACAGCATGAAGCCGCTGGACAACCTCTGCCATCCCGTCTCCGTTATCCGTGAGGCTGAAATGCTCGCCGCCGACGCATTCGGTGCGGCGCACGCCTTTCTCATGGTCGGCGGAACGACCAGTTCGGTACAAAGCATGGTGCTCTCCACCTGCAAAAGAGGAGATAAAATCATCCTTCCCCGCAACGTTCACCGAAGTGTAATCAACGCTCTGGTCCTCTGCGGCGCCATTCCGGTCTACGTCAATCCTGAGGTTGACCGCAAGCTCGGCATCTCTCTCGGGATGCGTCGGGAACAGGTCGCACGTGCGATTGCCGAACATCCGGATGCTGTGGCGGTTCTTGTCAATAACCCCACCTATTACGGAATCTGCAGCGATATCCGCGCCGTCGTCCGAATGGCGCACGACGCCGGTATGCTCTGTCTCGCCGACGAGGCCCATGGCACCCACTTCTATTTCGGCGACGGAATGCCGGTGTCCGCAATGGAGGCCGGTGCCGATATGGCTGCCGTATCCATGCACAAAAGCGGCGGGAGCCTGACGCAGTCCAGCCTTCTGCTGATCGGCCCCGGGGTCAACGCAGGGCACGTCCGTCAGATCATTAACCTTACCCAGACCACCTCCGGCAGCTACCTGCTCATGTCAAGTCTCGATATCAGCCGGCGCAACCTTGCGCTCCGTGGAAAGGAAGTCTTCGCGGGAGTGATCCATATGGCGGACTATGCACGCGAGGAAATCAACGCCATCGGCGGCTACTATGCTTTCGGTCGGGAGCTGATCAACGGAAATTCCATCTTCGATTTTGACCCTACCAAGCTCAGCGTCCATACCCGTGCCATCGCACTGGCCGGAATCGAAGTTTACGATATTCTGCGCGATGAGTACGACATCCAGATCGAGTTCGGAGACATCGGCAATATTCTCGCCTACCTGTCCATCGGCGACCGGCCGCAGGAGCTGGAACGTCTGGTGAGTGCGCTCGCGGAAATCCGCCGCCGGTACCAGACCGACGGAAGCGGTCTGCTCAGTCAGGAATACATCGACCCGGAGGTCGTGACCAGTCCGCAGGAAGCCTTTTACGCCAGCAAGAAAAGTCTCCCCATCCGCGAAAGCGCGGGAATGGTGTGCAGCGAATTCGTAATGTGCTACCCGCCCGGAATTCCGATTCTGGCTCCCGGTGAACGAATCACGCCGGAAATTCTCGATTACATCGAATACGCCAAAGCGAAGGGCTGCTCCATGACCGGTCCCGAAGACCCCGATATTCTCCGCATCAACGTTTTGCAGTAACAGGAGGACTCCATCCTTGGAATTATGGTTCAGTGAATTTCATGCGCCTGACGTCAAGCACAGCATCCGTGTGGACCGTCATCTCTATTCCCAGAAAAGCGACTACCAGCAGATTGATATTTTTGACACGCCGGAGTTCGGACGCGTTCTCGCCCTCGACGGTAATGTAATGCTCACGGAGCGGGACGAATTCATTTACGACGAAATGATCACCCACGTTCCCATGTCGGTGCATCCGGATATCCGGGACGTGCTGGTCATCGGCGCCGGAGACGGCGGTGTCGTCCGTGAACTCGCACGTTACGACGGTATCCAGCGCATTGATCTGGTGGAAATGGATCCGCAGGTCGTGGAGGCCTGCCGGATCTATCTTCCCGAAAATGCCTGCCGTCTTGACGACCGTCGGGTTCATATGTATTTTGACAATGCGCTGCGCTTCATCCGACGCTGCGAGAACCGGTACGACTTAATCATTGTGGACTCCACGGATCCTTTCGGTCCTTCGGAGGGTTATTTTACCCGTGAATTTTACGGAAGCTGTTTCAACGCGCTGCGCGAGGACGGTATTATGGTCAACCAGCAGGGCAGTCCGTTCTACAAGCACGATGCCGAGGCCATGCAGCGGAGCCACAAGCGAATCGCCAGCACCTTTCCCATCAGCCGCGTGTACCAGGCGCACATTCCCACCTATGCGGCGGGCTACTGGCTGTTCGGCTTTGCCAGCAAAAAGTACCATCCCATCGACGACCTGAATGCGCAGAAATGGCTGGATCTCCACCTGTCGACTCAGTATTACACCACCAAGCTGCACATTGGCGCCTTTTACCTGCCCGCCTTTCTGGAACGAATGCTGGAGGAGGTGGAGTGAATATGCTTTCCAAAAATGTGGAAACCTTTCTCGGATGCGATGCCGGCTACGAGGAGGCAGGCATCGTTCTGTTCGGTGCCCCCTTTGACTCCACGACAAGCTTTCGCCCGGGCGCGCGGTTTGGTTCCTCCGCGATGCGGCATGAGAGCTTCGGACTGGAAACCTACAGTCCGTATCAGGACAGGGATCTCACCGATTGCAGTACGTTTGACAGCGGCGATCTGGAACTTTGCTTCGGCAGCGCCGAGCTTGCCCTCGCGGACATTGAGGAACGCGCGCGCACGATTCTTGAAGACGGCAAGCTGCCCCTGCTGCTTGGCGGAGAACATCTGGTAACACTGGGAGCGGTGCGGGCGGCCTGCGAACGTTATCCCAACCTTCATATTTTGCATTTTGACGCCCATGCGGACCTGCGGGACGAGTACCTCGGTGTCGGGCTCAGCCATGCCTGTGTCATGCGGCGCTGCCACGATCTGCTCGGCGACGGCCGGATCCATCAGTTCTGCATCCGGAGCGGTGACCGGGAAGAATTCCGCTTTGCCAAAGTCCACACCGACCTGCACCCGTTTGGTTTCGATGGTCTCGACGCTCTCGTCAGCAATCTGAGGGCGCAGCGCGTACCTATCTACTTCACCATCGATCTGGACTGTCTGGACCCCGCCGTTTTTCCCGGAACCGGTACTCCCGAGGCCGGCGGCGTCACCTTTCCGCAGCTTCTCGAGGCCATCTGCACCGTCTGCGAGGCAAATGTTGTCGGTGCGGATGTCAATGAGCTGGCACCCATGCTTGATTCCAGTGGTGTTTCCACCGCAACCGCCTGCAAAGTTCTGCGGGAGCTGATTCTGGCACTGCAATAGGGGACTGGGAGCGGCAAAATAAAAAATTTTTCATAAAAAACTTTCAATTATAAAGGAGATCGGATTCAATGAGCAAGGTTTTAGTAATTGGATGCGGCGGCGTT
>JBJFGC010000163.1:0-15830 GCA_051892315.1 Eubacteriales bacterium | reverse complement strand
GCGCTGGGCCTTTCCGGCGGCCAGCAGCAGCGGCTGTGCATCGCACGGGCACTTGCGGTAGAGCCGCAGGTACTTCTGATGGACGAACCGACCAGCGCGCTCGACCCGATTTCCACTTCAAAAATCGAGGAACTGATTCAGCAGCTGAAGGAGAACTACACCATTCTGATTGTCACGCACAACATGCAGCAGGCGGTCCGCATTTCGGACTACACTGCGTTTTTCCTGCTCGGTGAGCTGATTGAGACCGGCGAAACCGAGAAAATATTCTCGCAGCCGAACGACCGCCGCACCGAAGATTACATCACGGGGAGATTTGGATAATATGAGAAGCCGATTTGATGAACAGCTTGCCCTGCTGAATCGGAAACTGATTGAAATGGGCGCACTCTGCGAGGAGGTGATCGCGCTGGCGTCGAAGGCGCTGGCGGAAGGAAATCCGGCTTTGGCAGAGAAAGTCCCGCCGCTGGACGCGGAGATTGACCAGATGGAGCGGGACATTGAGGCGATTTGCCTGAAGCTGCTTCTTCAGCAGCAGCCGGTGGCGCGGGATCTGCGTCAGATTTCGGCGGCGCTGAAAATGATTACCGATATGGAACGCATCGGCGATCAGGCGGCGGACATCGCGGAAATCATCACCTTCCTGAACGGCCGTACGGCGGAAAACTTCAGCCAGATTCACGAAATGGCGGGTGCGACCATCAAGATGGTGACGGAAAGTGTCGACGCGTACGTGAAGCGGAATCTTGAGCTGGCCGGCGAGGTCGTCGCGCATGACGATGTGGTGGACGACTATTTCGCGCGCATCAAAAACGCGCTGATTGAACTGATTGCGAACAATCCCTCCGACGGCGAATACGCGCTCGATCTTCTGATGATTGCAAAATACTTCGAGCGCATTGGCGATCATGCGGTCAACATTGCCGAGTGGGTAGCCTTTTCGATTACGGGAGTACATGAAGGATAAAAAAAGAGAGACGCTGCGGCCGCAGCGTCTCTCTTTCACAAAAAACCAAATGTTCCGCAATACTCTTGCATTCAAAATTTGAATATGGTATAATAACCATAGATTGTATTTTTCAGGATAGAGGGAATCATGCGAGAACGACTGCTGCTTGTGGATGGGCATAACCTGCTTTTCCGGATGTTTTATGGGATGCCGGATACGTTTTATTCGGACGGAGGGGTGAAATATAACGCATTGTATGGGTTTGTCTGTGCAACGGATCGGGTGTGCCGGATGATTCAGCCAACGTATATGCTGGTTACGTTCGACTCCCCGGACTGCGGCGATCGTCGGGAACTTGACGCGGATTATAAGGCCAACCGTCCCGACTACAGCGAAATGGCTCCGGAGGAATGCCCGTTTACCCAGCTTCCCGCGATTTATGCCGCTCTGACCCGAATGAACGTTCCGCATGCCGAAATCCACGGCTGCGAGGCGGACGATGTCATCGCCTCCTACGCAGTGCAGCATGCCGACCGCTGCGATGTCGTCATTTTTTCCACCGACCGCGATTACTGGCAGCTTGTGTCCGAACATATTTCCATTCTCAATTACCACGGCGCCGACAGTACTCTCGTTACCCCCCATACCGTCCGGCAGAAGTACGGTGTCAGCCCATCGCAGTTCGCCGACTGGAAATGCCTCGTCGGCGATAAGTCGGACAACATCGTCGGCGTTCCGGGTGTCGGTCCGAAAATCGCCGCCGCCCTTCTCGAAAAATTCGGCTCTCTTACGGAACTCATGGAGCATACGGACGAAATTGAGCGTCCCGCCATCCGCCGGGCTGTCATTGCGGCCCGGGAACGCCTCCTGCTCAACCGGAAGCTCATTAAGCTCGATGGAAACGCTCCTCTCCCTTGTACGACCAACGAGCTTCGTCTGGACTATATCCACCCGCGCAACCCCCTCGCTTTCTGCATGGACTGCCTGTGTGACGCCGTCGGCTCCTGACCGCTTCTTTTTTCTATTTTTTACCTAAGGAGGAAATTTGATGTCCGGTTACAGAAACCGCCTGCACGACAAGCTGCTGGAAGCTGTTACGTCGGTCGCACCGGTGACGGTGATTGTGCTGCTGCTGACCTTTACCGTTGCCCCGATTCCTTCCGGAATGCTGCCGTCGTTTTTGTTCGGCGCCCTGCTGCTTGTTGTTGGTATGGCCCTTTTTACCCTCGGCTCCGAAACGGCGATGACACCGATGGGAGAATACGTCGGTCAGAGCATGACGAAATCCCGCAGTCTGCTTCTCGTCATCGTCGTGTCCTTTCTCGTTGGTCTGATGGTCACAATCTCGGAGCCGGATCTCGCTGTCCTCGCCAACCAGATTCCTTCCATCCCCAACCCGGTTCTGATTTTGTCGGTCGGCGTGGGCGTGGGAGCGTTTCTCGTCATTGCCATGCTCCGCATTCTGTTCGCTGTTCGCCTGCGCATTCTTCTTATTGGTTTCTACGTTCTCGTGTTTACGCTCTCCTTTTTCATATCCCCGGAGTTTCTCGCGGTTTCGTTTGACTCCGGCGGCGTGACCACGGGTCCCATGACCGTCCCGTTTATCATGGCGCTTGGCGTCGGCGTCGCCTCCATCCGTTCCGACAGCAAGGCGGAGGGAGACAGCTTTGGTCTTGTCTCGCTCTGTTCCGTTGGTCCGATCCTTTCCGTGATGATTCTCGGACTGGTCTACGGTGCGGGCGAATCCGCATACGAGACGGAGGTTTTCCAGATTGCGGAGGACTCCCGTTCGCTTTTTGGCTCCTTCCTTGTCATGCTTCCTCATTATATGAAGGAGGTTGCGCTGGCTGTAAGTCCGATTTATCTCTTTTTTCTCCTGTATCAGCGGATTTTCGCTCCGATGAAGCGTGGCCCCCTTGTGACCGTCAGCGTTGGCGTTCTCTATACATACGTGGGGCTTGTTCTGTTTCTGACGGGGGTGAACGTAGGCTTTATGCCCGTTGGTACCTACATCGGCAACGTCATTGGCAGTACGTCCTATGCATGGCTGGCCATTCCGGTGGGAATGCTTATTGGGTACTTCATCGTTTCCGCGGAACCGGCCGTTCATGTCCTGACCAAACAGGTGGAGGAAATTACGTCCGGCGCGATTCCGCGCAAGGCGCTGTTCACTACCCTTGGAATCGGTGTGGCAATTTCGGTTGGCCTTTCCATGCTCCGCGCCCTCACCGGAATCTCCATCTATTGCATGATTCTCCCGGGATACCTTGTCGCTCTGATTCTGACCTTCTTTGTTCCCGACATCTTTGTTTCCATCGCCTTTGACTCGGGCGGCGTTGCGTCCGGCCCCATGACCGCTACCTTCCTTCTCCCCTTTACCATCGGCATCTGCGAAGCGGTCGGCGGCAGCGTTGTGGAAGACGCCTTCGGCGTCGTCGCAATGGTTGCCATGACTCCCCTTATCGCCATCGAAGTTCTGGGCCTTGTCTACAAGTTCCGCCTCAAAAAGAACCCGCCCGAGACTTCGGAGGAAGATATTATTGAAATGTAGCTTTTCGTATTTCAGGGAGACCTCCATGGAAAAAGAAACAAGAGAGGTAACACTATGGAACTCAATATGATCCTCACCATCACACGGCGCAGCGACAGCGAACAGTTTGTCGAGTTCTTCAAGAGATACGGCTGTCCGGCGGTGCTGAGTGTGGTTGCGAACGGAACGGCACGAAAGAGCATCCTGTCAATGATGGGACTGGAAGCTACCGAAAAGATGGTGTCGTTCACGTTTGCAGATCCGGCACTGCGCCGGAAACTCATGCGAAGACTGTCAAATGAGATGAAAATTGACGCGCCCGACCGCGGAGTGGCGGTTTCCATACCGTTTTCCAGCGCGGGCAGATATACGGCGGCGGCTCTGACCTCGTCCGTGGAAGATGCGTCCGGAAAGGACGCAAAGGAGGAAAGCATGGAATCGAACTATGATCTTATCCTTGCGATTTGTGCCGGCGGACACACCGATCTGGTAATGGACGCCGCGCGTTCCGCCGGCGCCGCCGGAGGAACGGTCGTTCACGCGAAGGGAACCGGTGCGATCGGCGTGAAGAAATTTTTCGGCCTTTCCATTGCGGACGAAAAGGAAATGGTCTTCATCGTTACGCAGTCCAACAAGAAAACGGATATTATGCGTGCGATTATGCAGAACGCCGGTGCGGATACCGAGGCCCATTCGCTTGTTTTTTCTCTCCCTGTCAACGATACTGCCGGTTTCCGCCTGATGGAGGAGGAAGAATAATTTTGAAATTTCTTATTCCGGGCGATAGTTTTAGTTGATAACCTTGGAAAAAAGCCCTATTTCTTTGAAATACCGGTCGGGCGATTTTGTAAACTATAACAATTGAATATTTTATCAACGTATGATATAATACGTACAATCTTTTAGTAACGTATGGTATGATGTGTGCAACGGTTCGCTGTTTTTTCATGGGAAGAATGTGCAAAAATACACGAATTGGCGCGGCGTATACAGCATGTTGTAGGTTTTCCTGTGGTAAAGAGAAAGAAATGGTTGGGTTTCTGTAAAAAAAAAGGACTGTATGTATAATTATACATTCGCTTGCCATTCCGAGTTGTAGGATAAGGAAAAGAGATATGCTTCCAGGTGTCCCAAGGTTCGTTTCGGAAAAGAGAGGCAGTTCCTTTGTTCATTTTGGATGACGTCAGTTAAAGTATGTGTTTGTACAGCAGCTTCGTCTGCTTGCAATAAATACATTTCATTTGGAGGACAAAATGAAAAAAATTCTTAGCGCGCTTCTTGCAGTGGTCATGCTGACCGTTCTGGCAATGAGCGCAAGCGCAGGCATGTATGTCTACGACCCGGCAGATGAAGAATACTGGGACGCTGCACTGAGCATGCTGGACAAATAAGCCGTATCCGTATGGCTGGAAGACGGCACTGCCGGAGACTATTCGGTCAGCGTTGACGCCAACAGCGAAGAATGGGAGTCCAACAAACTCACCAATCTTGCACATGGCTGGTACGAAGCAGTTCTCTGCAACCTCGGTACCAACGAGGACGACTTTGATGAGGCGGATGGCAAGATTGCTCTTTGCGTCCGTGGTGACTCCACCTTTACCGTAAAGTCGGAAAACGCGCTGAACGCAGGCGCTGTTGCCGCTCTCATTCTGAACAACTGCCGTCCGGAAGAGGCTGTGGATGATGAAGGCGTGGTAACCGCAGGTGCTTATCAGGTCGTCAACATGAGCGTTGAGTACGAAACGCTCCCGATGGGTATGCTTTCTTCCGATATGACGGTAAAGCTTGTTGCTGCAACCGCAGATGTTTCCATCAAGGAAGCAGTCGCAGCAGTTACCGCTGTTTGCGGCGGCAACACCGACCTCGGTCTGGAAGCAAAGAAGTCGACCTATGTCTTCATCGGAACCGAAGCGGAATTTAAGGCAGCAGGTGCCCCTGGTGCGGCTGTTGTTGAAGCAGAACCCGCAGCAGAAGAACCGGAAGTTGCAGAAGCAGCTCCTGTGGAAGAAACGCCCGCAGCAGAAGAACCGGTTGTTGAAGAACCGGTTGTTGCAGAAGCTCCTGCAGCAGAAGAAACCGTAGAAACCGTTGTGGAAACACCCGTAACGGAAGCAGCACAGACCTTTGACTTCGGCGTCATCGCGGCTGTCGCAGCAATCGTTTCCGCAGCAGG
Organism: Eubacteriales bacterium; assembly: GCA_051892315.1. GTDB lineage: Bacteria > Bacillota > Clostridia > Oscillospirales > CAG-272 > UMGS1696. Next base: position 10,178 of record JBJFGC010000163.1, on the reverse strand, counting down.
CTACGCTGTTTCCAAAAAGAGATAAAACCATCTCCCTGTAGAAAACCAAAACTCTGCCCCGTCAAAGCGGGGCAGAGTTTTATGCTTTTATGCCTGGGTCTTTTTGACCCATTCATCCCAGCGGGGATCGGATTTGATTTCCTTCTCAACTTTACTGCAATCCGGATTGCACCAAAAAGGCCAGGTGTCCGGCAAGGATTTTGCAGTTTCCTTCGACGGCTTCGTCCGATATTTTACAAATGACACGAGCGGCGCCGTGAGCGTATGTTCTTCGCCGTCCGATACATTTTCGAATGCCTTCGCGTGCTTCCATGCTTCATCCAGGGAGACAAAAGCATCGTCGTGATATCCGCGCTCCCACTGCAATCTCGAAAGGTAAAGATACAGCTTAAGGACGAAATCGTGGTAAATTCCCATGTTGCCGTCATCGCAGATGAGCTGAAAGATTGCGATTGCTCCCTTGACTTTTTCGATGGGCATATCACTTTCAAAATTGCGGCAGTTTGTGATAAGGTCGAAAATAAGCTGTTCCGAGAATTCTTTGGCGGATTTCAAAAGGAATTCGCCGATGTATGCGGCCTCTTGTTTCCCGTCGGTAGCTTCCGTCAGCAAATATTCTTGACATTTCTGCAAATCGGGCATCCGTTGGGCGTACGATATTGCTTTCTCGTATTCACCAAAAATCTTGTGCAGAGGAACAAGAATCGCGATTGCTTTTGCGAAAATGGTATTGTCTTTTGTTTGATTCACAAGATGCTCGCAGATTTTTCCGGATTCTGACCAATATTCGTTTTTCTTTTGCTTGTCATAGCTGTACTGAATGAATCCTTCGTCGTCGTAATAAATCCATTCTTTTTGCCGTCTCCAGCCTGCCTCCCAAAGCGTATCGGCAAGGGTGAAAAGAAGACGTTCGTTGTTTGGAAATTCCGCAAGTCCTTCGCGCAGAATTACAAGACATTCGTCAACCCAATGGTCATTGCCCTGATTTTTGATGTCATATGCTTCGATTCTGGCAAGGATGTCATCGATCTTTTTTTCACGATGGTTCGTATAACCAAACAATTCATCGATAGATACACCAAAATAATTCGCAATGGAAGGTAAAATTTCCATATCCGGATAACTGCCGCCGGATTCCCAGCGGGAAACCGCTTGGGGCGTAACGCCTACTGCTTCCGCAAGAGCCTCTTGGGTACGGCCGTCACGGCGGCGGAATTCCCGTATCTGTTCTCCTATTTTCATTTGCATATTGATTCCTCCAAATGGTTTGTATCACCGGTGTGTCAATAGTTTAAATCAAAAGAGCCGCCATGTCAATGATCAAATCGTTGTTTCAAAATCAAAGAACAGTTGAGAGCGAGGTTCCTCTTGTTCCTAACGGTTCCGGATGCCCGGTGGCAGAGGCTATGGCTTTTTAGGTTGTCCGTCCCTTATCGGAAAAGAATCCTGAATGGGATTGGGGCAGCGTTCCGGGAAAGAACCTCCCGGGACAAACAAAAAACGGTTGCAATTTTCCGGTGGATATGCTATAGTATTGACAAAACAAATCTTTCTAAGGGAGGGATTTCTATGAAAATCGGGGATATTGATCAGAATCTGAAGGTGGAGTCAAAGCTGAACCTGACCGACGTGGTCTGGGTGGACGCAAAGGAAGCTCCGGTGAAGGTGCATGGACTTGCGGTCTGCACAAAGGGCGACCGGTTCCGGCGGATGCCGCAGGAGGTGGCCGACCGCGTGAACGACGGCGTGAAGTACCTCAATACCAATACGGCTGGCGGCCGGATCCGTTTCCGGACCAATTCCCGCTATATCGCCATCCGCGCGGTCATGCCCGATAACGGGACCATGCCGCATATCACCATGACCGGCCAGTCCGGTTTTGACCTCTACCAGAGCGACGCGGGAGACTACCGCTATGCGGGCTCCTATATTCCGGGGGAACGTTCCCACGGTTACGAGTCCTGCCGCGATACCGACCGCGGGATGCATACCTATACCATCCACATGCCGCTCTATGATCCTGTTGAGGAGCTCTACATTGGTCTCGCGGCTGACGCGGAGCTGGACGCTCCCGAACCTTACCGGTACGAAAAGCCTGTCCTGTATTACGGATCGTCCATCACCCAGGGCGGCTGCGCATCCCGTCCCGGCAATGCCTACCAGAGCATGATTGCGCGAAAGCTCGACTGTGATTTCATCAACCTTGGCTTCTCCGGAAGCGCACGTGGGGAAAGTGCCATCGCCGACTACATGGCTTCGCTCGACCCGAGCGTTTTTGTCTGCGACTACGACCATAACGCGCCGAACGCGGATCATCTTGAGGCAACCCATTTCCCGCTGTATGAAACCTTCCGCCGCGCCCATCCCATGACGCCGTATATCATGGTCAGCAAGCCCGACTTCCATCCCGGAACCGAGGACGAACGCCGCCGGCAGATTATTCTCGACAGTTATCATAAAGCCATCGCCGCCGGAGACCGCCGCGTCCGCTTCGTGGATGGCGCGCACATCTTTGACGGAGAATTCCGTGACAGCTGCACCGTTGACGGCTGCCACCCGAATGACCTCGGTTTCTTCCGTATGGCTGTCGTCATTGGCGCCGCCGTAGAGCAGGCGCTGCAGGAGGTGTGAAAAAGGGGAGTCTGCGGGGGAAACTTTCGGGAACAGAAGCTTCCCCCGCGCCCCCTTCCCAAAACTTTCCTCCATTTTCAGAGCGAAAATCTGAGACAGGGGAAGTTACGCGGAGCACAGTTCCCGGGGAAGGGCGAAAGAAAGCTATTGAAATGAAGAGAATTGCATGGAGCAAAGGAGAACAGAAATGAGAGAAAAAGTCAGCCTTGACGAAAACTGGCTGTTTCATCTTGGTGATATCGTGCGCAAGCGGCCGGCAGTCAAGGGACCAATTTATTCCGGAGCGAAAACGGTCCGCGAACGCTGGGGCGCCGCGTCTCCCGCATACAACGACGCAGCGGACGATTACGGCGGAGGAGAGTTTAACAGCGATCGCTGGCAGCGGGTGAACCTGCCCCACGACTACGTGATTGCGGGTGAATTTGACCGGAACGAAAACAATGCTCTCGGCTACCTGAAGTATGACAACGCCTGGTACCGCCGCCATTTCCGGCTGGAGGAAGGGGACCGTGACCGACTCCTGACCCTCTATTTTGAGGGGGTCACCGGTCAGTCCACCATTTACTTAAACGGCATTCCGCTGCACCACAATTTCTGCGGCTATACTTCGTTTGAGGTGGACATTACCGATTTTGCGATTTTCGGCGGGGATAATGTTCTTGCCGTCTACATCGACGCGTCCCATCATGAAAGCTGGTGGTACGAGGGCGGGGGCATCTACCGCCACGTCTGGCTTGTCAAGACGGCGAAGGTCTGCGCCGACCTGTGGGGCGTACAGCTTTGCCCGCGGAGGGTGCGCGACTCCGTGTGGACGGTTGAAATTCATACGACGGTCCGTAATACTTCCACAGAACCCGCGCGGGTCCGTGTCATGACGAACCTTCTCGACCGTGACGGCATCGCGGCAGGCTTCGGCGGCGCGACGGTGGAGGTTCCGGCGAAGGGAAGCGAGACGGTATCGTACCGCGCCACGGTTGACCATCCGCACCTGTGGCAGGTTGGCCGCGGGTATTTGTATACGGCGGAAACAAAAATCATCATGGACGGTGCGGAAATCGACCGGGTATGCGACCGTTTCGGCTTTCGTGAGGTGGTGTGTGACCCCGACCACGGTCTGTTTGTCAATGGGGAACACGTCATTATCCGCGGCGTGTGCGGCCATTACGACTACGGCCTGACCGGTAAGGCGGTGCCGGACAACATTTTTCGCTATAAAGTAAAACTGCTTGCTGAAATGGGGGCCAACGGGTACCGTACCAGCCACTATCCGCAGTCCGAGGCACTGATGGATGCTCTCGACGAGGCAGGCTTCATCGTACTGGACGAAACGCGCTGGTTTACCTCGACACCGGAAGGGGTGGAACAGCTGGAAATGCTCGTGAAGCGCGACCGGAACCATCCGTCGGTTTTCTTCTGGTGCGTCGGCAACGAGGAACCGCTTTTTGCGGAGGAACGGGGCCATCGCATTGTCGACTCCCTCCTTGCGGTGGTGCGTCGGCTGGATCCGACCCGTCCGGTAACGGCCGCGTGCGACCGCCCCGACCGGTCGACGGTGTACGACAACCTTGATGTTGTCGGCATCAACTATGCTCTGAATTCCTACGATGCCGTTCACGCGAAATTCCCGGAACGTGCGCTCATGTCGACGGAAAACTGCGCGACCGGCACGACGCGCGGCTGGTATTACGATGATTTTCCGGAGGGCGGGCGCATCAACGCATATGACCACAACACGAACGACTGGTTCCTCGGACGTGAGCGGACATGGAAATTCCTCATGGAGCGCGAATGGGTCATGGGCGGTTACCAGTGGATTGGCATCGAGCACCGGGGAGAAACGGACTGGCCGCGGCTCTGCTCGCAGTCAGGTGCAATCGACCTGTTTTTGCAGCGGAAGGAAGCGTTTTACCAGAACCGGTCCCTGTGGACGAGCGCGGAGGATCAGCCGATGCTGTATCTCATACCGCACTGGAACCACATGGGCTACGAGGGAGAGGTCCTGCGTGTACGTGCCTACACGAACTGCGATGAGGTTGAGCTGTTTGTGGACGGCGAATGCGTCGGACGGGTTTCGGTGGAAGCCTACGGTCACGCAGAGTGGACGGTGGAATACCATCCCGGCCGGCTGGAGGCGGTTGCTTACGTGAACGGAGTTGAGGTCTGCCGCGATGTCCGCGAGACCACGGGGCGTCCGGTTCGCCTGAAGCTGTTGGCAGACAATCCGGAGGATGTCACGGCAAACGGGCAGGACCTCGCGGTATTCACGTGCATTGCTTTGGATGAGAAGGGCCGTGAAGTTCCGGATGCCTCCCCGCTGGTGAGTTTCATGTCCAACGGCATCGGCCGCGTGATTGGGACCGGTTCCGATGTTGCCGACCATGTGCCGGTTGCCTCCCCTGTACGCAAAATGCGTGCCGGTCGGATTTCCATTGCGGTACGCTGCGGCAAGTCGGCGGGTACGCTGCGTCTGTATGCAGAGGCAGAGGGACTGATTCCGGCGCGCTGTGAAGTTGAGGTGCGGTGAGGGGAGTTCTTCCCGGGGCTTTGCCTCAGGAAAAACCGTCCCCTGTACCCCCATTTGAAAGGAACATCACATGAAAAATTACACGAACCCGGCAGCTGAAGCCTGGTATCGTTCGCTTGACGCCGATCCAGCCCGCGTACCGTTTTCGTATACCTGCGGCGGGATACGGACCAACGGCTTTGCCGGAACTCCTGTTTCCATCCACACGGCAAAGGACGAAAGGCGGGAAACCACGACGCGCATTTATGAGAAGGACGACGGACTGCGCGTGACTCTTGTCTTGTCTTTCTATCCCGCCTACGGCGTGACCGAGTGGACGGTCTGGTTTGAGAATGCGGGCAGCGAGAACAGCAAGGTTCTGGAGGATCTTTCCACGACTCTCCTCGTGGAAGGGGAAAGGCCCGTCCTGCGCGGCATTCTTGGGGACCATGGGAACCAGTACCGCCCTTACGCGACCGACCTTACCGCAAAGGAGGTTCACTTTACCTCGGACAGCGGACGCGCAACGCACGGAAACTTTCCTTATTTTAACCTCGAATGCGGCGACGGCGGCGTGATGCTTGCCATCGGCTGGGCCGGAACATGGTCTGCGGATTTTGTATACGACGGACATGCAACTGCCTATACCGCCCGCGCGGTCAACGGCCTGCATACTTTCCTGAAACCTGGCGAAAAAATCCGGACCGCTCTGTTCGTCTGCGCACCGTATACCGTGCGGGACGAGGACTACGCCGCCAATTTCTGGCGAAGCTGGTTTGTGAACTGCAACCTTCCTGCCGAGGACGCATCCGGTGCTCATGTCGAACCGTTTTCGACCTGCTGCCTTGCAAACGATACCGGACGTCCCAACTCGGACGGCAGCATCTCCGAAGGGTACGATACCTGGCGGCCGTCGCTCGAAAAAATGATTGCCGAAAATGTGAAGGTGGACATCCGGTGGGTAGACGCCGGTTGGTATGTCGCCCCCGATGGCTCCTCACCCGTCGCAGACTGGTGGGGAACCGTCGGTACATGGGAACTGGACCCCGTAAAGTGGCCCGGGAAGACCTTCCTGGAGTCCACTGACTTTGCCCGTGCCAACGGAATGCGCACCCTCATGTGGTTCGAACCGGAGCGCGTGACCGACGTAGATTCTCTCGCAGCGTCCTGCGGCTACCAGCCCGAATGGGCCATCCGGCGCGAGGGCGTCGGCTCGGTTTCCAACAACATTGGAATTCCCGCCTGCTACGATTGGACAGTCGGCCGCATCTGCCGGATCCTGCGTGAGAATAAGGTGGAAATCTACCGCGAGGACAACAACAGCGATCCCGGGGCACTTTGGAAGTACCTTGACAGCCTCGAGGGAGAGGGACGAACCGGCATCACCGAATGTCGCTTTGTCGACGGACATTATCGTATGTGGGACGATATTCTCGCCTGCACACTCAGCTTTGGCGGCTGCGGCTTTGTGGATTCCTGTGCGTCGGGCGGAGGCCGGAACGATCTCGAATCCCTGCGCCGCGGCGTTCCCCTTCTGAGGAGCGACTCCGACCGGACCACCACGGCGCTGCGCCTGTCGATGACGACCTCGTTCAACCGCTGGATTCCCTTCTGCGGTGCGAACACAAAGGAAAAAGTCGGCGAACTTGACCCCACCGGACGGAGCGACGTCTATACATGGCGCGCGTCGTACCTGCCGGCGCTGAATGTGGATTCGCAGTTTGTACAGGACCCGAACCAGGATTTCTCGATCCTCCGTTTCGGACTGAACGAATGGGCGAAGGTAAAGCCGTATCTTCTGAAGGAATTCTATGTTCTGACCCCGTGGCACGACAAAAACGACCGCGAAGGTTTTACGGCCTTCAGTTATTACGACGATGACAACGCGCGCGGTGTCCTGTTGCTCTTCCGTATGGAGGACTGCGAAGCGGATACGCTGACGGTACGGCTGCCTTACGTCAAGGGAAGCTGCCGCCTGACCGACGAGGACAGCGGCGAATCCTGGACGGAGGAGGGCTCCGCTCTTTCTTTCCGTCTTCCGGAAAAACGAAGCTCCCGCCTGATCTGGATTGAGACGGGTGAGGAATGGCTTGGATGACAGGGAGCTTTTCATTTCATATCTTGCAAGGAGTAAAAAATGGATGCAAAAATTGTTCAGTCTCCGGCGGCAGACGAGCTTGATCGGATGGTGAAGGCGGCTTTTCCGTCCTGGAATGGCTATCATGCGGCGGTGCGGAAGGGCGGTCTGTTCAACACAACCTTTACGTTGACATCCGAAGACGTACCGGGAAAAACGTACATTCTCCGCTGCGGGCCGGTGCGCCGGGAACTTTTGCTGCCGTATGAGGAATACCTCATGGATGCGGAATGCTGGGCCTACGAAAAGATGGCAGAGCAGGGAATTCCCACCTCAACGGTGGTCTGGAAGGACACCAGCAAGCGGCTGCTGAACCGGGATTTCATGATTGTAGAGTACATCGACTCGATTCCGCTGAACGGGGCGCCGCTGAGTGAAGAGGACCGCGCGAAGGTTTATCGTGAGGCCGGACAGTACTGCCGGAAAATGAACGATATCACGGGTGAAAAATTCGGGCGTGTCGGCAACATTCTCCATGGCGGCGGATACGACACGTGGAGCGCATACATCCGGAGCGAACTGTCCGAATGGGCGGAAAAAATCCGCGAACAGACGAGCGGGTACTACACAGACGGCGAGCTGGACGCGATTGTTTCGACAGCGGACCGTTACCGCGATTTTCTGGACGAAATTCGGGTTCCGCGCTTCAACCACTGCGATATGTGGGAACTGAACGTGCTGCTGAAGCCGGACGGGTCGCCGGAAATCGCGGCCATCATCGATGCCGACCGTGCGTGCATGGGAGATCCGGACTTTGAGCTGTCGAGCGGATGGATGATGACCGACGCGTTTTACGAGGGCTACGGCCGCCGTATGGCCGATGATGAGCCGACGCGTATCCGAACGGATATCTATAAAATGATTTTCTTCCTCCTTAACGGGTACTTCATGCGTGTCCAGTACGACGATCCGTCCCCCTCGCTCGGCGACAAGAAAAACGCGCTGTATTATCTGGATCGGCTGATGTAGGGAACGTTCGGCTTGACCGTTCTCCCAATTTCTGCAAAAAAAGAAAGTTCGATGCGGCCCCGGCAGCCTGCACCTGACTTTCTTTTTATAGATGAACGTGAGTTTGGGGGAGATTTGCGGGGGAAACTTTTGTGAACAAAAGCTTTCCCCCGCACCCCCTTCAAAAAACTTTAAATGAAAGGAATCGACAAAGTTTGTGCAGATTTTTTGCATGATTTGCACTGCACCTTGTCCTTTCCTTTTTTGAAAGTTTTTGAGGTGGGGTTCGGGGAGGGCTTTTTTCAAAAAGCCCTCCCCGTTGAACTCGCGTTATATTGTGTTAAAATTTTTTACTCCACATCCGGAATTACCGTCGGAACCTCGTCGAGCTGCCATGGGTTTTTGATGATGCTTTTCAGCATACGCAGGGCGGAGGCATAGTAGTAGCCATCGCAAATGCGTTCATCAAGGACGAAAGTAAAGTCGAGGTAATTCTTTTTCTTAACGATGCCTTCCGCATCCAGCTCGTAGACGCGGCGTTTTGCGCCGAAGGAGAAGAAGACGGGGCAGGTTCCGAAGTCGTAGAGGTGGTGATAGATCGGCGGGATGCCGAGGGAACCCATTGACGTGATGAAATAGGAGCAGTGGAAGGGGCTGACCCTTTGCAGATATTTCGGGAGCAGATTAAAGTAGTCCATGAAGCGCAGAAAGGCGATTGCAAACTTGAAAACCAGGCCGGGAAGCAGGGTCAGGGCACGCGCCACGTTATCAAAGTCGCCGCCGGGATTTTCGCGGTAGCTGACGATTTCACGATTGAGGGCCTCATAGACGTCCGCGAGGGTGGCGTCCGGAGGAAGGATGATTTTGACAACGGTGTCGGGCGATTCCAGTGTCATTTCCTTCTTGATGGTCAGCGACACTTCCACATTTTTTCGGGTCCAGATACGCTGTCCGCGGATGAAGCGGTTGAGCGCCGGCCGTTGGGATACAAGCCGGATATAGGCCGCAATCAGAATGTGCATCAGGCTGAGGTTGGGCATTCCTTCCTGCTGTTTCTCTTTCAGATATTTTTCGAGCTTCTCGATCTCCACGCTGTCCTGAATGAAATTCTGCGATCCGGTCCGGTCGACCATAATGAACGGTATTACGACGGACATCGGAGAAACACTGCGTACGCGCCGGGCCTCCCGTTCGCGCCGTTTTCCCTTCGTTTTTTCCTGTGTACTCATACGATACCTCAAAATACAATTCGATTTTTTCAATTATATCACAATTTATCCACATTTTCAATACAATTTAGAAAAAAACAGGTGGTTTCTTCTTGCTGTGTGGAGGTTTCCTGGGTACTTTCCAGCCGCATCTTTCCAGGATACCTCACTTTCCCCAAGGAATTCGAAAAAAAGTCTTGCCAAAACAGAGAAATTGTGATATGATATAAAGTATGGAAATCCAATTCTGAAAGGAAATCAACCATGAAAAAGTTCCTCACCCTTCTTTTGACTGCTGCTCTCCTTGCAACCGCTTCGACCGGCGTTTTTGCAGACGAGGCTGTGGAAACGGCAGAAGCTCCGGCGGCTGCTGCAGAAGAAACCGTTGTTCCGGCAACCATTACCATTGAAGGTCTGACGCAGGTGGAAGTCACCACGTCCGATACCAGCCTTGACGTTGACGCGGCTAATTTCTACGACACGCTCGCTGAAACCAGATGCCGCATCGAATTTGCGCCTGACGCGGAAGAAACTACCTTCTCTGTTTATACCGCGACGAAGGTTCCGGAAGCCATCTCCAAGTTTGCCGCAATCCTTGACGGTGAACCCGGTACCATTCTGACCATCGAAGTCTACGGCACCAACGATTCTCTCCTCCTTGACTGGACGCCCATCGCCCTCGTTCAGGAAGAAGAAGTTACCGTAATCGGCGATTACGCCGTTCTTTCCATCGCAGACGAACCTGCGGCAT
>JBJFGC010000162.1:0-3831 GCA_051892315.1 Eubacteriales bacterium | reverse complement strand
CCGGAACAAAGCCTGGAAATTTACAACATGGTCAAGGAATATCAGCCCGATTGCCTGATCAATTCCCGTCTCGGCAACGGCGCGTACGACTATGTATCGCTCGGGGACAACGAAATCCCGGACGAACTTCCGGATAAAATGCCCGAGACCAAGGACGGCGACATGAACAGCCTCGGCGGATTCAAATATTCCCCGTACGGTCTGTACGAAACCTCCGCCACCCTGAACGACACCTGGGGCTTCAAATATTACGACCAGAACTGGAAATCCGCGGAGCAGATTTACCGGAACAAAAAGCACCTGAACGACATGGGCATCAACTACCTGCTCAATGTCGGCCCCGACGGACTCGGGCGGATTCCGTCGTTCTCCGTTGATATTCTGCGCGGCGCGGCAGAGCTGGAGAAAAACGCGGCAGAACCACCGCGCGGCGTCTGACGCTTTGCTTCCCGAAAATATCAATTTTTCACACAAAATTTCTCTCAAAATTGATTATTCGGACTTGATTTTGTTATTTATTTATGATACTCTGTATACAGTAAAAATTCAATCGACAAGGAGATTTTTTCAAAATGAGACTCAGACCCCCGTCTGTTCCGCTGATCACCGTTGACCCGTATTTCTCCGTGTGGTCTCCGGCCGACCGGCTGACCGATTCCGTTACCGTTCACTGGACCGGCAAGCCCAACACCATCGTCGGCACCGCCGAAATCGATGGCACCGCTTACCGTTTCCTCGGCAAGCTGAACCGTGCGGACAACACGCCCGTTCTTTCCCAGACCGCCTATGACTGCGACACCTTCTCCACCTACTACACCTTTGAAGGCGCCGGCATCGTCCTGAACCTCACCTTCAGCACGCCGCTGCTCATGGACGACCTGGATATCATGACCCGTCCGGTCAGCTACCTCAAGGCCGAGGTGAAGTCCGCCGACGGCGCGTGCCACACCGTCAAGGTAAAGATCGCCGTTTCCGAGGAAATCTGCCTGAACTGCCGCGGGGAAGACACCGTGGTCTGCGAAGTTGTGGAAAACGACACCTTCCGTGCAGCAAAAATCGGCAGCGAAAAGCAGCCCGTTCTCGCGGTGTCCGGCGACGACATCCGCATCAACTGGGGTTACTTCTACCTCACCGTTCCAAACGGCCGCGCCTACACCGAAACGGTGAAGGTTCCCTTTGTACCGAATCACCGCAGCGAATCCGCTCCCGAAGGGTTCCGTGAAACCATGACCTTCGCGTGTGTGGAAACCGAGCTGAAGACCTGCTGCGCAAACAGCACGCTCATCACCTTCGCGTACGACGACGTCAAATCCATCGAATATTTCGGCGATCACCTCACCTCTTACTGGAACCGGAACGGCAAAACCATCGTCGAAGCCATCGCCGAAGCCTATGCGGACTACGACTGCGTCATGGCCAAGTGCAAGGCGTTCGCGGACCGTCTGTTTATCGACGCAACCCGTGCGGGCGGCGAAAAGTACGCGGAAATCTGCGAACTGTCCTACCGTCAGGCCATCGCGGCACACAAGGTCGCCGTGGACACCGAAGGACAGATCCTGTTCATTTCCAAGGAATGCTTCTCCAACGGCTGCGCGGCAACCGTGGACGTAAGCTATCCGTCCATCCCGCTGTTCCTGCTCTACAATCCGGAGCTGGTCTGCGGCATGATGCGTCCGATTTACAAGTATGCCCGTACCGACGGCTGGATTTTCGACTTTGCTCCGCATGACTGCGGCCAGTATCCGCTCGTTCACGGTCAGGTCTACGCAGGCAACCACATTGACGGACAGATGCCGGTCGAAGAATGCGGCAACATGCTCGTGATGGCGGCTTCCGTGGCGATTGCGTCCGGCTGCACCAAATTTGCGGAAGAAAATCTCGACCTTCTCGAAGCGTGGGTCAAGTATCTCGAAGCGCACGGCGACGACCCGGAAAACCAGCTCTGCACCGACGACTTCGCAGGGCATCTCGCGCACAACTGCAACCTGTCGCTCAAGGCAGTCATGGGCATCGCAGGGCTCGGCATTCTCTACAAGATGCTCGGCCGCGAGAACGACGGCAGCGCCATGATCGCAAAGGCGAAAAAGATGGCGGAAGGCTGGGCAGTCCGCGCGGCCAACGGCGACGGCAGCTACCGTCTCGCGTTCGACCGTCCGGGCACATGGTCCATGAAGTACAACATCGTCTGGGACAAGCTGTTCGGCACCGGCGTCATGGACAAGGGTGTGGTCGCAACAGAATTCGCGTCCTACAAGCATCACATCAACCACTACGGTATGCCGCTTGACAACCGCGAAACCTACACCAAGTCCGACTGGCTCATCTGGACGGCAACCCTTGCCGAGGACCGCGGCGACTTTGAAGAATATGTGGCTCCCCTCTGGGAAAACTACAACTGCACGCTGTCCCGCGTCCCGATGACCGACTGGTACTACACCGTCACCTCCAACCAGCGCGGTTTCCAGCACCGCACCGTCGTAGGCGGTCACTTCATCAAGCTCCTTGAGTATTCCGGCAAAATGAAAAATTGGATGAAATAATGATTTCACGGGGAAGGGACTTTTGGAAAAAAGCTCCCTTCCCCGTACCCTTTTCCAAACTGAATACTGCCAGCAGAGACAGAAGAAATGCGGATTGGATCCTTTCCATTTCTTCTGTCTCTGCTGTTTTTTTTATTGAATGTTTTTGAGGGTTAGACTCAGAAAAGGGACTTTTTCCAAAAGCATTCTCCCCGTATTTCCCCTCCAATCCGTTCCAACTACCTCGCAACCAGCCGTACAACACGGCCGGTGTCACGTTTGACGGCAAGCCGGATGTCCCGGCCGCCGCTGCGGTAGAGAAATTCATAGGTTCCGGCCGCTTCGTCGGGGACGGCAGAGACGAGAACTGCGGAGCGGGCGATATCCGGCGGAAAATACTCCTTGAGAAAGGCGGCGGCAGAGGACGCGCAGTCCGTCTCGGACAGACGGATTTCTCCGGGCTTCAGGCTGATGCCTGCCTCAAGCGGGGTACCGGAACGCGCGTCAATCACGGCGTACGCATTCCGGCAGGTAAAGATGAACTCTCCGGAACGGCTTTTTTCCGCTTCCCACAGAACGCCCTGTACCCCAGCAATCGACGCGGCACATTCCATCGCGGCCTGTTTCCGGTAATACGAAACGGACGCCGGTTCGTCCTCCGTCTCAGAGGAATCGGAAACGTCGGCAGCAGCATAGGAAAACAGGAAAGCTTCCGGAACCGTTCCCTCTGTAAGATAATCCTCTACGGCTGCCGCGATTTCCGTCATGTTGTCGGCCCCATCCGCAAGCCCGGCAGAAATTTTACGGAAAAACAAGGCGTCATCTCCACGTCCGGCGGAGGCAGCGTTTTCGGCGGCGGTCATCGCAAAATGATAGGACGTCATGCGATTTTCCTCCGTCAGTGCGGCGCCCAGCCGCCGGACGTTGGTCTTCAGCAGCGTCTCATGCAAATGTTCCTGCGTCCGCGCCATCTCTGTGTCCGCGCAAAAATCGTAATAGATGTAAGCGCCCAGCGAACAGGCTATGAGAAAAAAGAGAACGGCCGAAATCAGGAAGCCGGCTCCGTGACGTGCGACAAAATTTTTCATAAAATTCTCCTTTGTCTTTCGTGATGAGCGTGAGTTCGACGGGGAGGGCTTTCCCGAAAAAGCCCTCTCCCCCGTAGTTACGCCGCGCGTAACTACACCCCACTTCAAAAACTTTCAAAAAAGAACAAGGTCAGGATGTCGTGCAGATAAAGCAAAAAATCTGCACAAACTTTGTTGATTCCTTCTGTTTAAAGTTTTTTGAAGGGGGTGCGGGGGAAAGCTTT
>JBJFGC010000161.1:0-3839 GCA_051892315.1 Eubacteriales bacterium | reverse complement strand
ATCTGCACTCGTTTTATCGAGCAGATAATACTTCACTTTCGTATTTCTTCATTTCGGGGATCCAGCTGTCGCCGACCGCTACGTTCTGCTCTTCGCAGTATGCGTTCCATACAGCGCCGAACGGAAGGGTTTTGATTTCCTCGAGATAAGCAAGGCGGGAGGTAAAAGCACCCTCTGCTTCAAATTTCTGAAGCATTTCGACCGGTTCAAGCGCAGCCCACAGGAGCGCCTTCTGCATATTTCTTGCGCCGATGGCCCAGCATGCGATACGGTTGATGGAACCGTCGAAGAAGTCGAGGCCGATGTTGACTCTCTTTTCAAAACCGCCGCGGCGGATTTCGGTGGTGATGGCCTTCAGTTCGTCGTCCAGAATCACGACATGGTCGCTGTCCCAGCGAACCGGACGGGATACGTGTAGCATAACCGCCTTGAGGTAGGTGAGAACCGAAGAAATCTTGTCGGAAACCAGCTCGGTGGGATGGAAGTGACCGGTATCCAGGGTGAGGAGCTTGTCGTGCTTCATCGCGCAGCCCATATAGAATTCATGGGAACCGATGGTGCAGCTTTCTGCGCCGATGCCGAACACCTTGCTTTCCACGGAGTCGAGCGAATATGCTTCGTCAATTTTATCCTTGAAAATCTGGTCGTAGGAATCGGCGAGAATCGCTCTGGTCTTCGCACGGTTGACGGGAATGTCCTTAAAGCCGTCCGGAATCCAGAAATTGTTCATCGAGGTCTGACCGAGCTCACGTCCGAAGTATTCGGAGATGCGGCGGGACTGAATGCCGTGTTCGATCCAGAATTTGCGGACTGCCTCGTCGCTGCTGGACAGCGTGAAGCCGGAAGCGGAGAGAGGATGCGAGAAGAACGTGGGGTTGAAGTCCAGGCCATAGCCGTTTTCCTTCGCCCATTCCACCCAGGAGGCAAAATGCTCCGGGCCAACCTCGTTCCGCTCGATCTTTTTGCCGCCGGCGTCAAGATAAATGGCGTGAAGTGCAAATTTCTTTTTTCCGGGGATGAATTTTGCGGCGAACGTAAAGTCCGAGCGAAGCTCGTCAATGGTACGTGCCTTACCGGGGTAGTTGCCGGTGGACTGAATGCCGCCGGTGAGGTCGCCATCCGGATTTTCGAAGCCGGCCACATCGTCGCCCTGCCAGCAGTGGATGGAAACGGGAGTTGCTGCCACCGATTTCATGGCCGCGTCAACATCGACGCCGTACTTTGCATAAATTTCTCTTGCGCAGTCAAGTGCTTTTTGCGTATTCATCATGAGATTCTCCATTTCTATGTAAATCATTTCAATTTCAGAAAGGGCTTATTCCCCGATCAGGCTGAGGAAACGGGAGTATGCCTCATCCCATGCGGCTGCATTTTGGGTATCGGGCATATATTCCCTGATGTCAGTGGAATTGCGGATAATGCGGCGTGCCTCCCAAAGGTCCTTTATTTCTCCGGAAGCGATGCACTGCATTGCAATGTTGCCCAGCGCGGTCGCTTCCACGGGACCCGCGCAGACCTTGCGGTGCGATGCGTCCGCGGTAAACTGGGACAGCATTTCCTCTTTGGTACCGCCGCCAACAATGTTGATCACGGGATAGCTGCGTCCAGTCAGTTCCTCGAGCTTTTCTGCCGTCCAACGGTAACGAAGTGCGAGGGACTCAAAAATGCAGCGCACGATTTCTCCGACGGTTTCGGGAACGTGCTGGCCGGTTTTGGCACAGTAGCTGCGGATGCGCTCGGGCATATTGCCGGCTGTGGCGAAAAGCTGGTCGTCCGGATCAATGAAACACTGGAAGGGCTTGGATGCCAACGCCATTTCGGACAGCTCGTCGAAGGTGTATTTTGTACCCTCCCGCGTCCACTGACGTCTGGATTCCTGCTCGATCCACAGGCCCATGATGTTCTTGAGAACACGGATGGTTCCGAATACGCCGCCTTCGTTGGTGAAATCGTATTTTTCGGACAGGGGCGTCATGACGGGCGTCGGCGACTCAATGCCCATCAGCGACCAGGTGCCACTGGATATGTAAAGGAAATCCTCGTTTTCCGCCGGAACTGCGAGAACCGCACTGGCGGTATCGTGAGAAGCCACCTTGACAACTTTCGCTCCTGTGTTTCCGGTTTCTTCCTCTATGGCAGGAAGAAGTGCGCCAAGCTCTGTTCCCGGTTCCACGACCTCGCAGAACAGCTTTTTCGGAGCACCGAACTTTTCAAGAAGCTCCCACGCATAGTCCCGCTTTGCCGCGTCGAGAAGCGCGCCGGTCGACACGATGGTATATTCGCTTTTCTTTTCGCCGGTCAGCATATAGCCGAGCAGGTCGGGCATGTGCAGAAGGGTTTCCGCGTTTTCGACTACCCACGGACGATCGCGCAGATCCGCGGCAATCTGGTAAATCGAGTTGAAGTTGAGCGACTGGATGCCGGTGACACCGTAGATTTCGCTGCGCGGCGCGAAATTTTCAAAGACATAGTCCTGAATTCCATCCGTCCGTGTATCCCGGTAATGATACGGATTGGACAGAAGCGCGCCGGTCTTGTCGAGATAGCCGTAATCTACGCCCCAGGTGTCAATCCCGATGGTGTCCACGCCGCCGGCATGGGACGCCTTCAGAATTGCGGTCTTAATCTCAAACATCAGGCGAAGGGTATCCCAGTAAAAACCGTCCGGCGTTTTCACAGGGTCGTTGGAAAAGCGGTGGATTTCTTCCAGGTTGATTTTTTCGCCGTCAAAACAACCGATGATTCCGCGTCCGCTGGAAGCACCGAGATCAATGGCAAGCATTTTTTTGTGGGCCATAATTTGTTATTCCTTTCCTATTGCTTATCTGCCGGTCATCCCTGTTCCGCGTTGCGCGGGATACACCAGCGAAGGTTGGTGACGGCCGCGGCAAATGCCTCGGCGGAGGTCGGATAAGCGTTGGCAACCGCGGTGCGGTGTTCTCCGTCCAGCTTGTCCAGTCCGGCAAAGACGCGGAGATGCGGTTCAACCGTAAGAATGAAGTCACCGGTATGCGTCATGTTGATCATCGCAAGAAGCTCTGGAATGCCTCCGACGCCCTGTCCGGCAGGAACGATGGTGCCGTTGCGGAGCGCGTCCTTGATGTGCATATAGGTAATATGCCGCTTCAGGATGTTGTACGCATACGGGAACGGTTCCACGCCGCAGAGAATGAAATTGGCAGGATCGAACACACACCCGAGCCGACCGTCAAATTCATCCAGAAGGTCGCAGCAGCGTTCGGCGTTGTCACCGTAGATACCGCGTTCGTTTTCGTGACACATCTTCACTCCGTATTCATCCGCGATATCCAGCATTCTGCCAAGCCGGTCCATCACCTCGCCGCGGGAATCCGCAAAGGCTCCGTCGGGAATGTAAAAGGAGAAAACACGGATTTTCGGCGTCTGGAGAATCGAGGCGATTTCACAGGTGTTCTTTACCTTTTCGAGATGTTCCTCCATGGAATCGGTAATCCGGATTTTTCCGAGCGGAGAGCCGACGGCCGAAACCGCGATTCCTGCCGATTCGAGCTTTTTGTGAACGTCCGCCGCCTGAATCGGCGTGAGGTCCGAAACGTTGATTCCGTCGACGCCGCGAAGCTCAATCATTCTCACCTTATTTGCAATGAGCCCCTCGATTTGCTCATCGAAGGACGAGGAATACTCATCGGCGAATGCGCTGAATCTGTATTTAACCATAAGCTGCCTCCATTTGACCGTCCCCGGTCTGAAAAAAATAGAATCTGTATTATTATAACATTATTCTTCGCCATTTTCAATGGACTGCGAGGAATTTTATACGATTTCCGCAAATTCATGGATAATTCATGGATAAAAGGAAG
>JBJFGC010000160.1:0-15915 GCA_051892315.1 Eubacteriales bacterium | reverse complement strand
TTTTTTTGAAAGTTTTTGAGGGTGGGGGTGCGGGGGAGGGTACTTTTTTCAAAAAGTACCCTCCCCCGCGAATTCACAAAAACCTCCCCTCACCAATACTTCCGATCCAGCGCGCGCATCTGGACGGCTTCCATAAGGTTGTGTTTTTTGATTCGGCCGCCGATGACGCCCTCGTCGGCGGTTTCGCCGGGCTTATATTCGAGGTCGCGCAGCGTGCGCGCCACACGAAGGATCCGGTCATAGGCCCGCGCAGAAAGGTTGATTTTGGCAAACACGTTTTCCATGACCGCCCGGCAGTCGTCGTCAAGGGCACAGAACTCGCGCAGCTCGTCCGCCTGCATGGCGGCGTTGTTTTTGACGGAATAATTCGGGTCGCCCGCTTCCCGGAAACGGCGCCGGCACAATTCCCGGGCGGCCTCCACCCGTTCGCGGACCGCAGCGGACGGCTCCGCCGGCTCCTCCGACGACAGTTCCGCAAACGACAGCTCCGGCATCTCCACCTGAATGTCGATCCGGTCCAGCATCGGCCCGCTGATTTTCGCAAGGTAGGCGCGGATCTCCGCCGGTTTGCAGGTGCATGTCCCTTTGCGGGAGCCGTAATACCCGCAGCGGCAGGGGTTCATGGCGCAGACCATCATGAACGACGCAGGATAAGTGACGCGTCCGGCCGCGCGGGTGATGGTGACGCTCTTATCCTCAAGGGGCTGACGGAGCGCCTCAAGGGAGTCCTTGCGGAATTCCGGAAACTCGTCGAGGAAAAGAACGCCGTTATGAGCGAGGGAAATCTCCCCGGGGATGGGCACCTTACCGCCGCCGACGAGAGCCGCCGTACTGAGCGAATGGTGCGGGGAACGGAAGGGCCGCTGAAGGATGAATGGGATTTCGTCGTTCAGCATTCCGGCGCAGGAATGAATTTTGGTGGCTTCGAGCGCCTCCTCGTAGCTCATCCGGGGGAGAATGGTCGGCAGACGCTTGGCCAGCATGGATTTTCCCGAGCCGGGCGGGCCGATGAGAAGGATGTTATGGCCGCCGGCGGCCGCGGTTTCCATCGCACGTTTGGCGCGGTACTGCCCCTTGACCTGCGAAAAGTCGACAGCGGAGCGAAAACACTCGCCCTGTTCATACGGATTGCCTGCGGCAGGGGTCAGCGGGGTGCGTCCGCGCAAATGCTCGAGCAGCGAGGGAATATCGGAAACGCCGTAGAGGAAAACGCCCTCCCGATAAGCGACAGACGCTTCGCGGAGGTTCCCCGCGGGCACAAAAATATGGTGCCGTCCGGCGTTGATGGCTGCGATGGTCATGCCGAGCACGCCGCGTACGGGTCG
Source organism: Eubacteriales bacterium (assembly GCA_051892315.1). GTDB lineage: Bacteria > Bacillota > Clostridia > Oscillospirales > CAG-272 > UMGS1696. Next base: position 14,590 of record JBJFGC010000160.1, on the reverse strand, counting down.
GATTTCGCCGGAAAAGGAAATCTCCCCTATAAAACTCATGTCGTCCAGCTCGCCGCCGAGAAAGCCGCAGCTCTGGTATAGGGCGACCAGCACGGCCAGCTCCAATGCGGTTCCTTCCTTTTTCGTATCGGCAGGTGCGAGGTTGATGGAAATCTCCGACGGCGGAATGGCCAGTCCGCTGTTTTCCGCGCCCGCAAAAATCCGCTTCTCCGACTCCCGGATCGCAGCATCCGGCAAGCCGACAATCTCAAAGCTCGGCAGCCCCCGCTTCATCAGGCATTCCACCGAAACCTCATACCCGTCTGCCCCATACACCGCCGCAGAATACGTAACCGACAGCATCATCTTTTCCCCCTCTTTTTCTCTTTTCATCTCTGGTTTTATTGTAGCATAAATGGGAGTGGTTTGCAAGGGGATTGCTTTTTTCCGGAAAGGTGTTCTCCGGGTCAAAGTCCCGCGAAGCCCGGAAAAAAGATCAAATCCCCGGTAGAAATCCCCAGCCATCTGTGCTATAATAAAGCGAATCCATAAACCTTTCATAAAAGGAGAGCATGATATGTCAAAGATTTGGACAGCCGCGGAACGAGCGGTATGCGCACTTGAGCTTGGACAGCCGGACGAAATCCCGACCTTTGAGCTGGAGTTTCAGCTTTCGGAGGAAATGTTCGGGTACCCGCTGTATGACCGAAGATTCGACCGGGATCTTTTCCCCACCCTTTCGCCAAAGGAAGTCGAACGTGCCGCCTGCGACCTCGCCGACCGCTACGCACGGGTGTACGGTACCGCTACCGCGTACGATATCGGCGGCGCGGCCATCTCCGGCGACCCGGAAAAGGACGCACGCCCCGGATTGGACTATGCGATCATCCCCGTCTATTCGCCCGGGTGGGGGGACGTGAATTCCCCCGTCACCATCGCCTTCCGGCGCCGCCTGCGTGAGCATTTCGGCAATACACGCCTGTTCGGCGGCCACGGCGACGGCACCTTCGCCATCCCCTCCGGCTCGGATATGTACGCGTTCGCTTACCGTATCGCCGACGACCCGGAAGAAGTCCTCGCCGAAGCCGAACGGATGGCGCAGAACGCCATCGAGGCCAATCGACGCCAGCATGCCGCCGGCCTTGACGTCGCGCTGCTCTGCTCCGATTACTGCTATAACTCCGGCCCCTTCCTCTCCCCTGCCATGTTCGACGAGTTCATCACCCCCTTCCTTGCCAAAATCTGCAAGGCCGGACGCGAGGATGGAATGTATATGATCAAGCACACCGACGGCAATATCATGCCCATTCTTGACTCTCTCGTCGCCGCCGGTCCCCATGCTCTCCATTCCATCGATCCGATGGCGGGCGTGGATATCCGCGAGGTCAAGCGGCGCGTCGGAAAAAAGGTCGCACTCTGCGGCAATGTCCACTGTGCCGCGCTTCAGACCGGCACCGACGAGGAAGTCCGCGCGAGCGCCGAATACTGCCTGAAATACGGCGGCGAAGGCGGCGGCTATATCTTCGCAACGAGCAACATCCCCTTCCGCGGAATGCCGCCGGAACGCTACGATATGATTCTCGATATCTGGAAAGCCCACCGCTCCTACGCGCAGTAAACCAGAGCCCCAATCCGCCGTTCGGTCCGTCCCCGTTCCCCTGTTTTGAACGCCTCCTCTCTCAACCTTCATTCGAAAATTTCTAAAACAATGCGTTATTGCAAGGCCGCAAAACCAATGCTATAATAAATGCATCAACCGGTTGAAATCCTGTTTGAACGTGCAACATAGAGAGGAAAGATTTTATGGAGTTAAAATTAGGTGACAAAATACGTTCCCTCCGGCGGGAAAAAAACATTTCTCAGGAGGTTTTGGCGGCGTATCTGGGCGTATCGTTCCAGGCGGTATCGAAATGGGAAACGGGTTCCGCGATGCCGGACATTTCGCTGATTCCTTCCATTGCCGCGTTCTTTTCCGTGACGACAGACGAGCTGTTTTCGTTTCATCTTTTTCAGATTGAAAAAAAGGTGGAGGAAATTGTCAACGAACACAGCAAATATTTCGACAGCGACCCCAAAAAAGCGGAAGAAATACTCCGGGAGGGATTAAAGAAATATCCCGGGAATGAGGTTCTCTTAAACTGCCTTGTGGGCGTGCTTTCTGTTCCCGAAAACGCGGAAGAAGTGATCCACACCTGCCGCGCGCTGATTGAAACCGCAAAATCGGAGGAATGCCGCATCGACGCGTATCGGATTCTGGCGGAAGCCTACGATTCCATCGGTGAAAAATCCGCGGTCAAAGAGGCGCTGAGCCATATTCCCGAGATCTACTTTACCGCCCTTGAGATGAAGGCCATCCTGCTCGACGGCGACGACCGCTTTGAAGCCGCAGCGAAGCAGAAGTCCCTCTCCCTCGAGGAGCTCTGCCATATGCTCTTCCTGTTAGCCGAGCATTACATGGAATCCAACGAGCGCGACAAGGCCCGAATTGAGCTTGAAATCGCCCTTGAAATTTTCAGCGCCTTTCAAAAGGAAAACTTCGGGACGCCATGGACCCGCGTCCTGTACGAAGCATACGGAGAACGCATTGCGGAAATTGAGGCAAAGCTCAACGAATTAAGTTGATTTCAGCCCAGAGAAAAACCGTCGTTTGCGGCGTTTGCGGCCAAACGGCGGTTTTCTTCTGCCTTCTTCTGCCGTATCCGGAACCGGAAGGCGCCGCTTCAGCCGTCAGGGAACGCCGGCGAATGGCACGAATACGTCATATTTACTAAGGAATCCGCGCAAATCTTGTGCATTTTCATCCTTGACTTTCCTATATGGTTGTGGTAATATATTAACACTTTAATACAATAAAGCAATAAATCAAAAAAAACAAAACAAAGCCGCTGCACGCGGCTGGGAGGCTTTTATGAAAAAAATGATTTCCGTTCTCATGGCACTCGCAATGCTCTGTACGGGGATAGCACTGTTCTCGTCCTGCGGCAGCAAAGAGGAATTCGTTATCGGAATTACCTACTTTGAGCCGATGAACTACTTTGACGAAAACAACCAGCTCACAGGTTTTGAAACCGAATTTGCGAAGGCAGTCTGCGATAAGCTCGGTCTGACGCCGAAGTTCCAGGAAATCGACTGGTCGGCAAAGGAAACGGAGCTGAACTCCGGCAACATTGACTGCATCTGGAACGGGATGACCATCACGCCCGAGCGGGAAGAAACGATGGGAATTTCGAACCCCTACATGGAAAACAAGCAGGTTCTCGTAGTAAAGGCGGAAAACGTTGCGCTCTACAGTGATTCCGCAAATCTGGCAGGTGCGAACTTCTGCGCCGAGGAAGGCTCCGCCGGTGAAGAAGTTGTGACGACCAACGAACTTTTCGCAGGCGCGGAATACACCTCCGTTTCCACGATGGCCATGGCCCTCATGGAAGTTGCCGCAGGAACGTCCGACGGCTGTGTCATTGACTTTGTAACCTGCATCGGTATGATTGGGGAAGGAACTGACTACGCCGGTCTGTCCGTAGTAGACGCCTACGAATTCAGTCCCGAATACTACGGCATCGCATTCCGCAAGGATGATGTTGACACCGTTGACAAGTTCAACAAGGCAATCGCTGAACTGATGGCCGACGGCACCATTGACAAAATCGCCGCAAAATACAAGCTCGACGGTCAGCTCGTTAAGTAATGTACATTCAATGGAGCTCGCGGGGGAAACTTTTGTGAACAAAAGCTTTCCCCCGCCCCCCCTTCAAAAAACTTTAAAATGGATGTATTGACAAAGTTTGTGCAAATTTTTGCTTGATTTGCATGGCATCCTGCCCCCTGTTCTTCGTTTGAAAGTTTTTGAGGTGGGGTTTTGGCTTCATCGAACTTACGTTAAGTCAATTCATGGAAGGCAGATGCGGGGAAGGTTTTTCCTTCCTCGCCTTTCCTTGTTCGTGGGTGATTTCTGGAGGCTTCCGGGACGAAGTCCCAAAACGGCACAAAAAAGAGCCCTCCCGAAATCCCCGCCACACATCATCTCATCAAAAAACAGGAGAACAGTATGTCATTCGGACTCGTCACATTGGATTTGCTTGAATCGTTCGGGCAGAATTGCCTTGTTTTTTTTCTTACACTCGCCGGAGCGATTCCGCTTGGACTGGTGATCACATTCGGGTCGATGTCGCATTTTCGCCCAATCCGGTACCTGGTCAAAACGTTCGTGTGGGTGATTCGCGGGACACCGCTTATGCTCCAGCTTTTCGTCGTCATGTATGTTCCCGGTCTGGTGTTTGACGTTCAGCTGAAAAGCCGGCTTACGGCGGTCATGATTGCGTTCATCATCAACTACTCCGCCTATTTTTCCGAAATCTACCGCGGCGGCATCGAGGCAATTCCGAAGGGCCAGTACGAGGCCGGACAAGTCCTCGGCATGACCAAATCGCAGGTTTTCTTCAAGGTCGTGCTGTTTCAGGTGATCAAACGCATCGTCGCCCCCATGGGGAACGAAATCATTACTCTCGTGAAGGACACCTCCCTCGCACGCGTCATCGCGTATGCGGAAATCATCAAGGCCGCCGAACGCTATACCACCCGCGGCTACATATGGCCCCTGTTCTATACCGGCGTTTTCTTCCTCGCTTTCGTCGGTATCCTGACACTCCTGTTCGGCTGGCTGGAACGCAAGCTGGACTATTATAAGGGCTGAGCAAACAGAAGCACAGAAGGGAGAAAAATTATGGCAAACCATCCCATCCTTGAAGTTGACAACATCCGCAAGAGCTTCGGGAACAACGAGGTCCTCCGCGGGATTCACTTTACCTTGAACCAGGGCGACGTGCTCGTCATCATCGGGTCGTCCGGCAGCGGAAAAACCACCCTCCTCCGCTGTCTGAACTTCCTCGAGGAAGCCGACGAGGGAACCATTTCCGTGGGCGGTCAGGTCATCTACAACGCCGGAGAAAAAACACAATCGGACGCGGAAATCCGGCAGAACCGGCTCCACTTCGGACTGGTGTTCCAGTCCTTTAACCTGTTCCCGCAGTACAACGTCCTGCGCAACATCACGCTCGCACCGGAAATGCTGGAGCTGGACCGGTTCCGGACCGAGCAGGGCCACAAACCCTCGTCCGAGGAAAAAAAGCGCATTTTATCCGCCATCGAGGAGCGCGCGAACGTCCTTCTGAAAAAGGTCGGTCTGGAGGACAAACGAAAGAGCTACCCGTGTGAACTGTCGGGCGGTCAGAGCCAGCGCGTGGCAATTGCACGTGCGCTTGCCCTCTCCCCGGACATCCTCTGCTTTGACGAACCGACGTCCGCGCTTGACCCGGAGCTGACCGGCGAGGTGCTGAAGGTCATCCGCGACCTCAAGAACGATAACCGTACCATGATTGTCGTCACGCACGAAATGGAATTCGCCCGCGGCGTCGCAGACCGCGTGATCTACATGGCGGACGGCGTCATTGAGGAGGAAGGGACGCCCGAGGAAGTCTTCGGATGCCCGAAATCCGAAAAAGCCCGCGCATTTTTGTCCAAGGCAGCAATCAAGGGATAATCCAAACCGGCCATGCGGAGAAAAAACTCGCATGGGCATAATGAACGCGGGCTCTGCGGGGGAGGGCTTTTTGAAAAAAGCCTCTCCCCCGCCCCCTCCTCAAAAACGTTCAAAAAAAGAACAAAAAAACAAGGTGCTGTACAAATCCGACAAAGAATCTGCACAAACTTTGTCCTTGTATCCCTTTTTAAAGTTTTTGGAAGGGGGTGCGGGGGGAAACTTTTGTTCACAAAAGTTCCCCCCCCGCAAGTCCTATCAATCTCACGTTCTTTTCAGCCCTTCACGAAATACATCACCGTCGCGGCGGCTACCGCAAGGGCGAGAACGCCCCAGAAAAGGGCGGGGAGGTAATTGACAAAGCCCTTTTTGCCGCCGGCCCGTACGTCCAGGCACTGGAGAACCGGAAGCGCGCAGAAGCAGACCGCGTACACCGGCAGCAGGACCGACAGCGACAGGATGTGCGCGTACAGGTACAGGGCGCCGAGAATCACACAGAACCCGCACACCGCCAGCTCCGCCGCGCGGTATTTTGTAAACGGACGAACGTTCGGTACGGTACGGAACGTTTCCTCCGGCTTTTTTTCTTTCTCCGACATTTCATCGTCTCCTTATCTGTTCCCGTTTCGGGCGTTTTTCTTCCCGCTGACGCTTCTCACGCTCGCGCTGTTCTTCCGCGTCGCGGCGAATCAGCAGTGCCGCCGTACTGGCCGACAGCACAAAGACAATCACCGAGACCAGAAGAACCGCCGAGAAGTCCGTTTTCCTCCCGTCCTCCTCTGCCGGCGGTGCGAAGACGGCCGCAAGGTCCTCCGCCGTCAGGCTTTTGCTGTACGCCTTCACCGACGACAGGTCGAGGTACACCTCGTCCTCTACGTAAACCATAATGCCCACGTAGTCCACCTTGTCCCGATATTCGTAATCCGACAGGTCACAGACGTACCGCAGCACCTGCCCGTACGCCGTTTTCTCCACTTCAAACTCCGCACGGCAGTCGTCCGAACCAAGGACAAACACCACCGTCCCGCTTTCCGACTCCGCCTGCTCTGCCGTGTCCGTTTCCGGACGGTTCAGAGCGAATGTGAACTCCACGTAATCAACGCCGCGAAGATCCGCGCTCCGGGACAGATTGCACAGCGCAATCCCTGCGGCCGTTGCTCTGCCGCCCGCCGCGCTGCGTTCCTCGCCGCGCGCAATCACCGAGCGGAGCACCCGCGCGTACCGCGCGCCTTCCGGCCGTCCGGCGCTGAAGAGTTCGCTGTACACCGTCTGGCAGGAGGAAACGCCGCCGACTGCCATCCAATCCAACGGATAAAACTCATCCGTAAAGTCCCACAGCGCCGCCTGTCCGGCACATGCGTTCAGCGCGTCCTCCAGAGCGTCCGCGGGAACGGCCGCGTAATCGGACACCGACCGCTGCCGGAGTCCGGATTCGGCTGCATCGCCGGCATTTTTCAGGCAGAAGTAGAACTCATGCTCCAGGCGGCCGTCCAGTTCGGCCAGCGACAGAAACACCGCCCGCGCGCGTGTACTGCTGCACAGCTTCGCAAATGCCTCCGCCAGATACGCGCTGTAGCTCTCCGTCTCCGTACCGGCCGCATAATAACTGTACATGGTCATCTCGTACGACGGCTCACAGAGGTACATCCAATCCGCAAAACCTTTCAGATTCAGTTCCTCGGTAAGCTGACGGATTCTCTGAACGGCGCTGTCGTTCTCCGAAAGCTCCGCTCCATTCCAGTCCTCCACACAGTCCATCATGACCCACGCCATCGGTCCGATCTCCTCCAGATACGAGGACATCATCACCGTCAACGTTGTGGGATCCAGGTAGCGAAAGACCTCGTTTCCGTCGGTGAAATAGTGCCGGAAGGGGAGAATGACGAGAACATCCGGAATTTCCGCGGAAGCAGCGTTGTAGGTGATCCTGCAAAGCTCAGCCAGCGTCCATGCGTATTCCGCCGCGTTTTCGTCGTCCACACCGCCGCCGTTGTACAGGCCGAGGTTCACCCCGTCGCCGGTCACAAGGCCGCAGATACCGCTGTACCGCCGGCACAGGAAGCGCACCAGAGAGGTATAGAAGCTCCGTGCCTCCGGCGTTTCCAGACAGATGCCGTACTTGTACGCGCCCGGCTCCTCGTAGGTCAGGCCGGGAATCACGCTGTCCGACGTCAGACGCAGGCAGACCTCGACGCCTGCGGAAATGTAGAAGTTGATTTCGCTGTCCAGACGGCGGAGGAGCGAATGGTTCACGCCCTTCTGTTCCGTTCGGGTGACAATGAGGTTTTCTTCCCCCGTTTCGTCCACAGCCGTTTCGTAAACCGTGTAGGAAAGCGACAGGGACGCATCCCCGCTGTCCTCCGCGTTCAAAAGCTCGTCCAGCGGGATATCCACCAGCACGTGCGAGGCGTTCGACTCGAAAACCCCAACGGAGGCCGCGTCGTACAGTCCGACGTTGGAGACTGCACTGTTCGCAAGGTCGGCCGCGGCCGGATACATGGGCGCGGACAGCGGGAGGAGTTCTCCCTCATCCGTCACGACGGCCGCGAAAAAGCGATAGGTATCGGCAAGCTGAGGATACGCGGACAGGTCAACGGTATATTCAAAACGGGTGGAAACCTTCGTCTCCCCGAGCACGACCGCCGTCCCCGTGTCATCGCTCGTCCATCCCGAAATGGCATAAAACCGCAGCACCGATGCGGCATATTCTTTCACCGCCTCGCGCTCCATGACGCCCGCGAACACCACGTCGGTTCCGCTGTGCGTCAATCCGGTGACTTTGCCGAGGTCCGAAACCGGCGTCATTTCCACACGGCCCGCGTCGTGGAGCCGGATGGATTCGATTTTGAAATACGTTTTGCAGTCCATCTCGTCAAAGGCGAGGTTCAGGGTTTGCAGATGCCCCGTCACATGGATGGGAAAGACCACCGACGTGATGTTGTTCGTTTCCGGTCCGGACGAGGTCAGACTGACACGGGCGGAGGCAATGGTTTCCCCGTTTGCTCCGCCGATGGTAACGCTCAGATTGCCGGACACAACGTGGGAAAGACGAATTTCAAGGAAAACATCGGAGCCGATTTTCGGCTGCTCGGCAAGGACAAACGTGCCGGACAGGTGAATCTTGCTTTCCTCCCCGGGAAGCGCCTTGCCGCTGGTCATGCCAAACGTTCCGGACGACGCCTTCAGAGAATCGGTCAGATACCGTGCGGCACAGGAAAACCCATCGTCGTCGTCAGCGGCCGCATAGGGATTGGTGATGCGGATGACGTTCGGGGGAAGCTCAGGGTCGTACGTCAGCCGCAGCGACAGCTCCGCCGCATCGCCGCGTTCCTCAAAGCCGGATAGGTCCAGATACACCATCCCCCACCGGATGCCGCCGTTTTCATTTTCGGGAAACGAAAACAAGGTCTCCGAAATCACCCGATTTCCGCCGGAATCGGACAGCTCCAGCTCCGCGCGGATGGGCGACAGGGAAACGTACCGCGCGGTCATGCCGATGCCGATGCAAAGAACGCTGTAATCGGAGAGATCGTCGGCCAGGGAGAGGGTGAAGGTGGTCTCGCCGTCACACTCGTCCGTGTCGAGAATGGCGTATGCGGCAAAGCATCCGTTTTGCAGGTACCGCCGGACGTGCATGGCGTCCCCGAGAAAATCCCAATCGGCCGTCATGTCAAACAGACGAACGCCGTTTCCGTCCTCGGGCGAAAAAATGCTCTCGCTTCCGGTATAACCCGTACGCACATAGGAGGCTGCATGGGTCGTCCGCGCGGCCGCCGGCAGCGCAAACACAAAAACCGCCGCCACAAGAATCACAAACGTGCAAAAAAATCGAAATCCAGCTTTCACCGACGCAGTCACTCCTTTCTTTCTTTTTTTAACGTGAGTTCCCGGGGAGGGCTTTCCCGAAAAAGCCCCTCCCCGGACCCCACCTCAAAAACTTTCAAAAAAGAATAGAAACAAGGTACAGTGCAAATCTGCCAAAAAATTTGCACAAACTTTGTCCATTCATCCTTTTTAAAGTTTTTTGAAGGGGGTGTGGGGGAAAGCTTTTGTTCACAAAAGTTTCCCCCGCGAATCCCTCGAATCCCATGGGTTCACATTAAAGAATTCTTCTGCTGATCTGCCGGATGACCAAGGCCTCAGACTGCAAGCTCGCACAGGAGGAGATGATCGCCGGTCATATCGTAGGTGCGGGAGACGCCGTTGGCTTCCACCGTGACCTGGTCGGCCGCGAAGGCGCTCACACGACGAAGGACGTACTTGGTCACACGGCCGTTCTTCCAGACGCAGTCAACGGCATAGCCGCCGCGCGCTGCGAAACCGGTGAACTCGCCGTTCTGCCAGTCTGCCGCGGACGGAAGCGCCGGCAGGAGGACGATTTTCCCGTCGTGGCTCTGGAGGAGCATTTCCGGGAATACCGCCGCACCGCCGAAATTGCCGTCAATCTGGAACGGCGGGTGCGTATCGAACATATTCGGCAGGGTCGAGCGGCCGAGCAGCTTGTTCAGGTTATCGAGGCAGCGATCCCCCTCTCCCAGCCGCGCGAAGAACAGCGTGACCCACGCGCGGGACCAGCCCGTATGGCCGCCGCCCGCCGCGAGACGGCGTTCGAGGGTGCGCCGCGCACCTTCCATAAGCTCGGGATGGGAGGCGGTGATTTCCGCACCCGGATGCAGCGCGAACAGATGGGAAACGTGCCGATGTCCCGGCTCCGTCTCGTCGAAGTCCTCGCTCCACTCCATAATCTGACCGTGCTTTCCAATCCGGACCGGCGGCAGCTTCGCGGCGGTCTGCCGGAGAAGCTCTGCAAAGTCCGCGTCGCGTCCAAGCGTTTCGCACGCCTGAACGGTCATGCCGAACAGCGCGCGAAGGATTTCGTTGTCCATCGTCGGTCCGGCACAGATGGCAATGTGCGCCCCTGTCGCGGGGTCAAGGAAACGGTTTTCCGGCGAATTCGACGGGCAGGTGACAAGATAACCCGTGTTCGGGTCGGTGACAAGGAAGTCGAGGAAGAACTCGCACGCGCCGCGCAGAATGTCGTAATTTTCCCGCAGTACGTTCACGTCGCCGGAATAGAGGTAACGTTCCCAGATGTGCATACAGCACCACGCGCCCGCACACATGAACGAGCCCCAGGACGCGCCTTCCCCAGGTGCGGTGAAGCCCCATGGGTTGGTGATGGTATGCGCCACCCAGCCCTTCGCGCGGTACTGAATGCGTGCGGTGCGCTGCCCATGCTCGGACAGGAACCGGATGTACTCCAGAAGCGGCTTGGTCAGCTCGGGCAGACGGCAGGACTCCGCCAGCCAGTAATTCATCTGAAGGTTGATGTTGATGTGGTAGTCTCCGCTCCACGGCGTATGAAAATCGTTCGTCCAGATGCCCTGCAGGTTGGCAGGAAGAACGCAGTTGTAGGACGAGCAGATGAGCAGGTAGCGGCCGAAGGCAAAGTAAAGCAGCAGGAGACCGGTGTCATCCGCGCCGTCCCGCATCCGGAGAATGCGCTCATCGGTCGGGAGGGCTTCCAGCTCCGGACGGCGCGCGCCGTCGAGCCGGAGGGAAACGCGGTTCATTTGCTCGGAAAGAACCTGCGCGCTCTCGTGGTACAGGTCGTCCCGGTCACAGCGGACCGCGGCAGCCACGCTGCTCCGGCAAACCGCCAGCGCGTCGGCAGGGTTGTTGGAAGGCTTCGGGAAACCGTCCGCGCCGGGCTTCACATAGGTTGTGCGGACATCCGCAAACAGGTCGACGCAGGTGGTTCCGCGGACCGTGACGCCGGTTTCGTCGGTGCAGACCGTGCCGTCGACGGGATGAACGTCCGCATACACGGCAAAAGCCTGCGAAGCCTCAAACGCGAGGCACACGGTAATGCTTCCGTCTTGGTACGTCACTTCCGCAGACGGATGTGCGTAGGAAAAACGCACGGTAAACGGACAATCGGCCGAATACCGCAGCGCCAGAACTCCGCTTGTGAAGGAAGTGAAGGCATAATTCCGGAATTTCGTTCCGTCCGCGGTGTAGGAAACGGTCACCAGACCGGTTTCCAGATCCAGCGTCCGGCGATAGTCTTCCGGAACCGCCTCCGATACGCCGTCAAATTCCGCAATCAGTTCGCCTGCCGTCTGGAAGGAACCGTACCGGTATCCGAAGCCATTGCCGGAATGGCTCCCTTCGCCGCGGCAGACCATGTACTTCTGCGTCAGCTCCTCGCCCTTCCGGTAATCTCTTGCAAAAATCGCGTCACGGATCTCCGCCAGATGCTCGGCGCATTCGGGGTTGTCCGCCTCATCGTCGAAGCGGCCGTCCCACATTGTCTCCTCGTTAAGCTGAACAATCTCCTTTTGATGACCGCCGTAGACCATACCGCCGAGCCGCCCGTTTCCAATCGGGGCCGCCTCCAGCCAGTTTCCGGCCGGCCGTTTCCAGAAAAGTTCCATAATCTTCTCCTTTTATTGTATGCAATCTTTTCCGCTGCGCCGTCTTCACGGAAAAGCGCAGCCGAAAAGAAAATTTCAAGCTGTATTGCTGTCATTTTACCACAAACCGCGGGTCATGTCAACAAACATCCTATGAACGCGAAGTATAGAAAAAGAAAACCATCCGCAGGCCGTCGTCCGGCTCACAGATGGTTTTCGGGAGGAAGGGAGATGTCGTTTTTCTGTTTTTATTATACACCGCGCCGGACCGTTTGTCAACCGTTTTTTCGGTTTTCACTCTCCCGCAAGGGCCTTTTTATCCTTTCCGGAGAGCTTGTAGTCTTTGAATTCCTGTTCACCGTAGCGGAGGACCTGTGTGCTTTCATACCCGTCCCGCAGCTCCATGACGACCGTCAGCGTGTCGGTTTCACCGAGGGCAACGCCGGACGCCACGAGCTTGCGATAATTATAGATGGAACGTTTTTTGGCGTCGACCGCGACCGCCGGATAAGTCTCACCCGTCGTTTCGTTGAGGAAGTGGAAGGTATATTCGTACCCCTCCGGCATGTCCGTGTAGCCGTACACGCTGTCGTTCCAGCGAACCGCAGCCTGGACTTCGCCGGTTTCGGGGATGAAATAGAGCGCGTAGGAAGCAAAGTACCCGTCCTCCGCAATTTCCCGCTCCACCTTCACCGTCCGGACCACAAGCTCTCCATCGCTGTACGCCGCAGCGAGGGACTCGGTGGCATACAGATCTGCGAAAACCGACTTGTCAGCCACCATGCAGCACCGAAGGATGAACATCCCGCAGATGATGAAAATGAGAGCCGCCGCAAAACGTTTGATAAATTTGACCATATGGATTTTCTCCGTATCTCCTGCAATGCATTCCGTTTTTTCTTCATTATATCAGCAATCTTTGAATAATTCAATATTAAGTACAGAAAGTATGAAAATTTTCGCAGAAAAATGGTGAAAATAAAGATTGACAGAAGCCGCGGTTTCTATTATAATATAGAGTACCGTGGAATTTTATGCGGATAAGCGGATAACGGAGGTTTCACGCATGAAAATTGATATTTGTGAGTTGATGAACCGCCGTCTCGACCGCGTCGACTTCGCATACCGTTTCGACCCGAGCCACACCGACGCCGAGTGTGTGCTTCTTCCGGAGGACATTTCCATTCCGGAGGACGGCATTTCGGTCTGCGGCAGCATTACCGATACGCTCGGCTGCATGATGTTCCGCGCGGTCGTGACGGTTCACTACGTGACCGCGTGCGCGCGATGTCTGGACGAGGTACGCGAGGTTCTCGAGTTTGAGATGGAGCGGATGGTCCTGACGGAAAAAACGGACGTGGGGGATTTCGTCGACGAAGACGGCGAATGGAACGGCGAGCTGAACGACGTACTGTACGTCAACGAGGCAAAAATCATTCCGGATGCGGACATTCTGGAGGAAATTTCACTGGAGCTTCCGCCGTTTGTTCTCTGTCGGGAGGACTGCCCTGGTCTTTGTCCGAAATGCGGGCGCCGGCTTGCGGACGGCGACTGCGGATGTCAGACCGGCGAAAAAAAAGAAGTGGATCCAAGACTGGCAATTTTACAAAAACTACTTGATAATCCGGAATAATTGTGGTATAATTAAGTGTACTGCGCAAAACAGCAACCCTAAATGATTGTTGAGGAGGTTCATCATGGCTGTACCGAAGAGAAAAACATCGAAGGCAAGACGCGACAAGAGACGTTCCAACGTATGGAAGCTCGACATGCCGGGCATGGTCAAGTGCTCTCACTGCGGCGAATACAACATCGCTCACCGTGTATGCAAGTCCTGCGGCTACTACGATGGCAAGCAAATCATCAAAACAACCGAAGAAGCGTAACATAAAATCCGTGCTATCGTAAGGTAACACGGATGCGCTTTTTTATGGAGAAAAACGTCCTCCGGACGGTTTTCTTCCCCATCTGCATCAACAAACGGAGGCCCCCATGCGCTGCTCTCCCACACAGAAAAATCCCCTCGTGTGGGGAATTGTCGCCGCACTTCTCGTCCTCGGCGGCGTTTCCTACGCCATTCCCATCGTCTGCCGTGCCAACGGCATCGGCGTCCCCGCCGCGCTCTTTCAGTTTCTGACCGTTCTTTCCCTCGTCGCGGCGGTCTTCGTTGCCGTGCGTTACCAGATGACCGGGTTTGTTTATCTCATCCGACCGCGCTCTGACCTTTCCGAAAACGGCATGACGCCCGCTTTCGCCGGAACGGCGGATTCTCTCGGCATTACGCACCTTCCGCCGGAGAGTCTCGACTTCGTTGTCCTTAAGTCGCAGGGCAGCCGCGCCGGAGGAATGGAATGTGTCCTTTCCCTGTCCGACCTCGTCGCGGTCTATCCCTTATCCAAAACCGCCGGAAACGGCGAAACCCGCCAGAGCGTCCGGGAAAAGTATCAGAGGGACGGTTACATCTGCTACGACTATACCCTCACCCTCGGTCTGGACGCCCCTCTCGCGCTCGTCTTCCTCGACGGCAACCGCTATACCGGCATTTTTATCGAACCTGACGAGGCCATGCGCTCCTACTTCATGAGCCTCGGAAAAACCGGCCGATAAAAGCCTTTCTTTGAGAATTTTGAAGTTTTTTGAAAGGGGTGCGGGGAAAACTTTT